>DATEMT010000182.1:0-6593 GCA_035275445.1 Methyloceanibacter sp.
GATGCGCTCGCAGCGACGCTCGCCCAAGGGGCGGGCGCGCTCGGATTGCCGCTCGAGCTCACGGGCATCAAAGCGCGGCTCGCGGCGGCGCCGCTCGCGCTCGCCGAGACGCTTTCAGCCGCGCTCGCCGATACGCTTCCGCTCAACGCGCGCGACGGCGGCTTTATCCGCGACGGCGCCGACAACGATCTCGACGAGAACCGACGCTTGCGCGACGGCAGCCGCCAGGTCATTGCCGGCTTGCAGTCGACCTATGCCGACAAGACCGGCATCAAGTCGCTGAAAGTCCGCCACAACAACGTGCTCGGCTATTTCGTCGAGGTCACGGCGCTGCACGGCGCCGCCCTGACCAAGCCGCCGCATGTCGAGCTGTTCATCCACCGCCAGACGCTTGCCAACGCCGTGCGCTTCTCCACGCCCGAGCTTGCCGCGCTCGAGGCGCGCATCACCCAGGCCGCGGACCGCGCGCTTGCGCTCGAACTCGAAATCTTCGCGCGGCTTTCGCACAGTGTGCTGGCCGAGCAGGCTTCGCTCTCGGCGGCGAGCGCCGCTCTCGCCGAGCTCGACCATTACGCCGCGCTCGCCGAGCTTGCCGTCGAGGAGAACTATGTCCGGCCCAGGATCGACGCGAGCCTCGTCTTTGCCGTCGAGGAGGGGCGCCACCCGATGGTCGAGCAGAATCTGCGGCGCAATGACGGCATCGCCTTCGTCGGCAACGACTGCTTTCTCGCCGCGAGCGACGACAAGGACACCCGCATCCTGGTCGTGACCGGACCCAACATGGCGGGGAAATCGACCTTCCTGCGCCAGAACGCGCTGATCGCGGTCCTGGCCCAGTCGGGATCGTTCGTTCCGGCGCGAAGCGCCCATATTGGCGTCCTCGACCGGCTGTTCAGCCGGGTCGGCGCCGCCGACGATCTTGCCCGTGGCCGCTCCACCTTCATGGTCGAAATGGTCGAGACCGCCGCTATCCTCAACCAGGCGACCGAACGCTCCTTCGTCGTTCTCGACGAGATCGGGCGGGGGACGGCGACCTTCGACGGGCTCTCGATCGCCTGGGCCGCGCTCGAATATCTGCACGAGGTCAATCGCTCCCGCGTCCTGTTCGCGACCCATTATCACGAGCTGACGGCCCTCGCCGACAAGCTCGCGCGCGCCGGCAACGCCACCGTCGAGGTCAAAGAGTGGCGCGACGAGATCGTGTTTCTCTACCGCGTCGTGACCGGCGCCGCCGACCGGTCTTACGGCATCCACGTGGCGAAGCTCGCCGGCCTGCCGCCGCCGGTGCTCGCCCGCGCCAACGAGGTGCTGCACGCGCTCGAGAAGGCCGACGGGCGGCCCAAGCCCGCCGACCTCGCCGGCGACCTGCCGCTGTTCCAGGCGGCGCGGTCGAACCTCGATTCCGTCGCCGCCTCGCGCCTGGAACAGGCGCTCGCGGCGATGAACCCCGATTCCATGACCCCGAAACAGGCTCTCGAAGCCCTCTATCGCTTGCGGGCGCTTCTTGCCGACGAGCCTTGAGCGGCCCATGTGCCAAGTTTGAATGTGCTAAACTTGGGCGAGCCGCTATGGATCAACCCGCCCCGAAACCGGCGCCCTATTTCGACCTCGATGTGCTCCGGCGCGAGGCGTCCGAGCTTGCGCGCGCCCATGGTGCGCAGGGGACGGCGCTTCGTCCCGCGCTCGTGGAGCGCATGCGGAAGCTTGTCACCGATGCGCGGACGACGGCCAAGCGCCGGTTGGAGGCGGACGGCGACGGGCGAAGATGCGCCGAAGACCTCTCCGGCTTCCAGGATGCCCTGATCGCGCTCGCTTACGACTTCACCACCACCCATATCTACCCGGCCGAGAATCCCACGACCGCGGAACGCATGGCGGTGGTGGCGCAAGGCGGCTACGGCCGCGGCCTGCTCGCCCCCGGCTCCGATATCGATCTCCTGTTTCTGCTGCCCTACAAGCAGACCGCCTGGGGCGAGAGCGTCGCCGAATACATGCTCTATCTCTTGTGGGATCTCGGCTTCAAGGTCGGGCACGCCACGCGCAATATCGACCAGTGCATCCGCCGCGCCCGCTCCGACATGACCATCCGCACCGCGCTGCTCGATGCGCGGCTGATCCTCGGCGACCGGACTCTGTTCGACGATTTCCGCCGCCGCTTCCGCGAGGAGGTGCTCGAAGGCAATCCTCGGCCTTTCATCGAGGCCAAGCTCGCCGAGCAGAACACGCGCCATGCGCGCTCCGGCGCCTCGCGCTATCTCGTCGAGCCCAACATCAAGGACGGCAAAGGCGGCTTGCGCGATCTGCACACGCTGCATTGGCTTGCCAAGCACCTCTATCCCGACAAGGCCGAGGAAGAGTTCGTCGAAGCGGGCGTCTTCACCGCGCACGAATACCGGAGCTTCCGCCGCTGCGAGAGCTTCCTCTGGACCGTGCGCTGCGAGCTGCACTTTCTCACCGGGCGCCCCGAGGAGCGCCTGTCCTTCGAACTGCAGCAGCCCATGGCGGAGCGGCTCGGCTATCGCGGCCATGCAGGCTTGAGCGCGGTCGAGCGCTTCATGCGCCATTATTTCCTTGTGGCCAAGGAGGTCGGACAACTCACCGGCATCGTCTGCTCGGCGCTCGAACTGAAGCAGCTCAAATCGCTGCCGACGCTCGACACGCTGCTTGCCCCCTTCAGCTGGCGCCGCCGCGCCAAGCTCAGGCGCACGTCGGATTTCCGCATCGAGAATGGCCGCATTTCCGCCGTGGACAAGGACACGTTCGTCAAGGACAAGGTGAATTTCATCCGGCTGTTCTCCTTCGCCGACGAGCACCAGGCCTCGTTCTCGCCGGAAGTGTTGCGGCAGATCCGCACCAATGTCCGCGCCATCGACGACAAGCTGCGTGAAAACCCGACCGCCAATCGCCTGTTCCTCAAGCTCTTGACCGATGCGCGCGATCCCGAAGGCGTGTTGCGCAAGATGAACGAGGCCGGCGTGCTCGGCCGCTTCATCGCCGATTTCGGCCGCGTCGTGTCGATGATGACATTCAATATGTATCACCACTTCACCGTGGATGAGCATCTGATCCGCACCATCGGCTTTCTCTCGGGCATCGAGCGCGGACGCTTTGCCGCCGAACATCCGCTGTCGAGCGAGATCGTCCGCACCATCGACAATCGCCGCGCGCTCTATGTCGCGGCCCTGGTTCACGACATCGCCAAGGGCCGGGACGAGGATCATTCCATCGTCGGCGCCCGCATCGCGCGCGAGCTTGGCCCGCGGCTCGGGTTGAACCCGTCCGAGACGGAGACCGCGGCGTGGCTGGTCGAACACCACCTCGCCATGAGTCAGTTCGCCCAGAGCCGCGACCTCAACGACCCCAAGACCTTGCGCGATTTCGCCGCCCTGGTGCAGAGCCGCGAGCGCCTGAAGCTCCTGCTCGTGCTCACCGTTGCCGATATCCGCGCGGTCGGCCCCGGGGTGTGGACCGGGTGGAAGGGCCAGCTTCTGCGCACGCTCTACTTCGAGACCGAGCCTCTGCTCGGCGGCGGGCACACCACCTTGACGCGGAGCGAGCGCGTCGCCCGCGCCCAGGAGGCGTTGCGCGCGCGGCTCGGCGATTGGAGCGAAAGCGAGCTCGACGGCTTCATCGCTCGCCACGCCCCGTCCTATTGGCTGCGCATGGACCCCGATACCGTCGCCACGCACGCGAAGCTCATCCGCGACGCCGACGCACACAAAAAGCCGATCGCCACCCACATCGCCACCGACGCGTTCCGCGGCGTCACCGAGATCACCCTGCTCGCGCCCAATCACCCGCGTCTTCTCGCCATGGTCGCCGGCGCCTGCACCGGGACCGGCGCCAATATCGTCGACGCGCAGATCTCGACCACGCGCGACGGCATGGCGCTCGACACCATTTCGGTCGAACGCGAATTCGACCAGGCCGAGGACGAGGAGCGGCGCGCCGAGAAGATCGCCGCGACGATCGAGCGCTTGCTCACGGGCGAGGTGCGGCTGTCGGAGGTCGTCGCCATGAGGCGCAAGCCGAAGCCGAGGCTCTCGGCCTTCACCGTCGAGCCGCAAGTGGTCATCGACAACACGCTCTCGGACGCGCTCACCGTGATCGAGGTCAACGGGCTCGACCGTCCCGGCCTGCTCTACGACATCACGCGCGAGATTTCCGATCTCAATCTCGATATCGCCTCGGCCCATATCGCCACCTTCGGCGAGAAGGCGGTTGACGTGTTCTACGTGACCGACCTCATCGGCAAGAAGATCACGAGCAAGACCCGCGAGAGCGCCATCCGCGAGCGTCTGCTGAAGGCGTTGCAAGCGCGGCACGACCAGGCGCTCACACCCGCCTGATGCAGCTCTACCGCGGCTTCGCCACTGTCGGCGCCATCACCATCGCAAGCCGCGCGCTCGGCTTCGTCCGCGACGTTTTGATCGCGGCCGTGCTCGGCGCCTCGCCGGTCGCGGACGCGTTCTTCGTGGCGTTCCGCATCCCCAACATGTTCCGCCGGCTGTTCGCCGAAGGCGCGTTCGATGCGGCCTTTATCCCGCTCTTTTCAAAGCGCCTCCATGTCGATCCGGACGGAGCGCCTATCTTCGCCGGCCAGGCGCTCTCCGGCCTCGCCGTGCTGCTCATCGCCTTCACCCTTCTCGGCGAGATCGCCATGCCATGGCTGATGCTGATCTTCGCCCCCGGCTTCGCCGACGATCCGGAGAAATTCGCAACCGCCGTCCTCTTCGCCCGCATCGCGCTGCCCTATCTCGTCTTCATGTCGGTGGTCGCGCTCTATTCCGGCATCCTCAACGCCTATGGCCGCTTTGCCATCGCCGCCTTCGCGCCGACGCTGCTCAATGTCGTGCTCATCGCCGTGCTCCTGGTCTTCATCGCCGCGGGCGGGTCCGATCAGGGCGCGGCTGGCACGGCGCTTGCCTGGGGCATCGCCGCTTCGGGGCTGCTTCAGGTCGTCGTCGTCGCCATCGCCGCGGCACGAACCGGCGTTCGGCTTTCCTGGCAGAGGCCGCGCCTCTCGCCCGAGATGCGCCGCCTGGTCGAGCTCGCCGTGCCGGGAATCATCGCCGGCGGCATCGCTCAACTCACCGTCGTCGTCTCGACCATCATCGCGACGCTCCAGGACCGGGTCGTGTCCTGGCTCTATTACGCCGACCGCCTGTTCCAGCTTCCGCTCGGCGTGATCGGCGTCGCCGTCGGCGTCGTGCTCCTGCCGACCTTGAGCCACAAGCTGCGCTCCGGCGATCATGCTGCCGTGGTCGAAAGCGAGAACCGGGCGCTCGAGTTCGCGCTGCTTCTTACTCTGCCCGCTTCACTCGCGCTCTTCCTCGCGGCCGAGCCGATCATGCGCGTTCTGTTCGAGCGGGGTGCCTTCACCGCCGTCGACACCAGGGCGACCGCCTCGATGCTGGCGGCGCTCGCGCTCGGGCTGCCGGCTTACGTCGTCGTCAAGGTGCTGCATCCGAGCTTCTTCGCCCGCGAGGACACCAAGACGCCGATGCTCTATGCCGGCATCAGCCTCGCCGCTAACGTGATCTTGAGCCTGATGCTGTTCCTTCTCATCGGCGCGACGGGAATCGCGCTCGCGACCGCGCTTGCGGGCTGGATCAATGTCTCGCTTCTTGCCGGCGAGCTTGCGCGCCGCGAAGGCTTCGCGCTCGACGACACCTTCCGCCGCCGCATCGTGCGCATCCTCGTCGCCTGCGCGGCCATGGGTGCGGTCGTGTTCGTTCTCGTCAGGGCGTTGGCGGCGGGCTTCGCCCCGCAAAGCGGCATTGCCGTGCAAGTGGCCTCGCTCCTGATCGTGGTCGGCCTAGGCCTCGCCACCTATCTCGGCGCGGCGCACCTGTTGGGCGCGGCGAATATTCGGCACCTCGTCAAGGCGGCGAGCCGCTAACGCGGCGGTTGCGCCGGGAGGCGGGCCGCGCCATAACCCGGCCCTTGCGTCAGGAACACGACATGCAAAGACATAAAGCCAGGACCCGCGTCTTCTCCGGCGTGCAGCCGACCGGCAATCTCCATCTCGGCAATTATCTCGGCGCTATCACCAAATTCGTGGCGCTCCAGGCCGAGCATGACTGCCTCTATTGCGTGGTCGATCTCCACGCCATCACTGTATTCCAGGACCCGCAAGAGCTTGCCAGGAACACCCGCGAGGTCACGGCCGCCTTCATCGCTTCCGGCATCGATCCCGCCCGCCACATCGTCTTCAACCAGAGCCAGGTCTCCGGCCACGCCGAGCTTGCCTGGATCTTCAACTGCGTGGCGCGGATCGGCTGGCTGAACCGCATGACGCAATTCAAGGAGAAAGCCGGCAAGGACCGCGAGAACGCGAGCGCCGGGCTCTACGTCTATCCGAACCTGATGGCCGCCGACATTCTGGTGTATCGCGCGACCCATGTTCCGGTCGGCGAGGACCAGAAACAGCATCTCGAATTGTCACGCGACATCGCGCAGAAATTCAATGTCGATTACGCCGACTCGATCAGGAAGCACGGGTTCGGCGATGCGTTCTTTCCGCAGCCGGAACCGCTGATCCAGGGTCCCGCCACCCGCGTGATGTCGTTGCGCGACGGCTCGAAGAAAAT
>DATEMT010000183.1:0-9281 GCA_035275445.1 Methyloceanibacter sp.
CGCTACCGGCGCGTCGCCGATTGCGTGGCCGGCGTTGGCTGAGGCTCCGGCGTGCTCGTGATCGCGATCTGCCTGAAGTCGGCGATTCCCATCCAGCCGAGTAGAAGCGCGGCCGGTGAGCCGATCATCACAACGATGACGAGGAGCGCCAGCGCGCCGATAAAGAAACGCATCGAAATCCTCCCGTCTCTCTCTACCGCCTCGTGCCCGCATCGGCCGTGGTCGGGGTCGTGAGCCTCATGGGCGGAAAGTCGTAGGGCTGCTTGACCGCGCAGGCGGCGACGAGAAGCGCCGACAAAATCGAGATCGCGACGACCGCGCCGACGACCGCGCCGCGAACGGCCGGTGAATGCTGAACCATTTTTTGCGCCTCCAATTTTTGCGGAGGAGCATCGCAACGAAGCTGCAAAGAAAGAGGCGTAAACGGGCGGGGAAATTCGCGAATTCAGTAAATGAATCGCTGATGACGGGCTCAAGGAGGGCGGCTAGAGACGGTCAGCCCTTGCTGCGGCGGGGGTCATATCCGTAGGTGTTGCGGGCCCTGATCTCCCCGCTCCTGCCGTGCAGAACCGCTTCGGCCCGCTCTTTGCGCGCGATCGACTTCGCCTTCTCCCAGGCCTCGCTCTGGGTCTTGAACACGGCCAGAGGCTTTGCCGCCCCCTCGGCCTCGACCGCCCAACCACCGAAGCGGTTGACCACATGCTGGTTCTTGCCCATGGCCCATCCCGAGAGCGGTTGCCACGGGGGCAACTATAGGCGAGTCCCCCGCCTTGAAGCAGAGCCAATTCACTTTCGCTGTGCTAAATCGACCTGACGGAATTCCACGCGACCCCGCTGAAGGCTCATGGAAGAGACCCCGGTCCCCAAACACCTGCCCACGATCGGCTGGCGCGAGTGGGCGGGACTGCCCGAATTCGGCATCGGCGCGATCAAGGCCAAGGTCGATACCGGAGCGCGGACGAGCGCCCTTCATGCCTACAAGATCGTTCCCTTCCGCCGGGCGGGCGCGGCGTGGATTCGTTTCGAACTGCATCCGCTGCAACGGAGCGACGCCATGAAGGTCGTTTGCGAGGCGCCGACGATCGACGAGCGCACCGTGCGCAACTCCGGCGGCGGCGTCGAACACCGCTACATCATCCGCACCCAGCTCCAACTCGGCGACAAATCCTGGCCGATCGAGCTTGCGCTCGCCAATCGCGACCAGATGGGCTTCCGCCTCTTGCTCGGCCGCACGGCGTTGGAGGACCGCGTTCTGGTCGAGCCCGGCCGCTCCTACCTGCTGGGGACAAGGCGCACGCGGGCGCGTCCGCGCCGCAAGCTCACGTCGTTGAAGGCCGGGAAGTTGCGGCGATAGCACCCACTCCCATCCGCGTCACGAGACCCTCATGAAGATCGCGTTGCTCGCACGCAACCCGCAACTCTATAGCCACCGCCGCATTTGCGAAGCGGCGCGGGCGCGCGGTCACGAGATCGAAACCATCAACACGCTCAGGGTTTCGATCAACATCACGTCGCGACGCCCCACGCTGTTCTACCGCAAGCGGCGGCTCGACGATTTCGACGCCGTGATCCCCCGCATCGGCGCTTCGGTGACCTTCTATGGGCTTGCGGTCCTGCGCCAGTTCGAGGTGATGGGGGTCTATCCGCTCAACGAGTCGGTCGCTATCGGCCGCTCGCGCGACAAGCTGCGCTGTCTTCAGCTCCTCGCCCGGCGCGGGATCGGACTGCCGGTGACGGCCTTCACCCACGATTCGAAACAGGCCGAGGACATCATCGACCTGGTCGGCGGCCCGCCCGTGGTCATCAAGCTGCTCGAGGGGACGCAAGGCATCGGCGTCGTGCTCGGCGAAACGGTCAAGTCGGCAAAGTCTGTGATCGAGGCGTTCCAGGGCGTCAACGTCAACATCATGGTGCAGCAATTCGTCAAGGAAGCCGACGCCGCCGATATCCGCGCGCTCGTGATCGGCGAGAAGGTGGTGGCGGCGATGCGGCGCTCGGGCCCGCCCGGCGAGTTCCGCTCGAACCTCCATCGCGGCGGCTCGGGCGAAAAGGTTCGCATCACGCCGCAGGAACGGAGTGCTGCGGTCGGCGCCGCGCGCACGCTCGGCCTCAATGTTTGCGGCGTCGACATGCTCCGCTCCAAGGCGGGACCGCTCGTGATCGAGGTGAATTCGTCGCCCGGCATCGAAGGACTGGAAAAGGCGACCGGCGTCGACGTGGCCGGCTTGATGATCGATTTTCTCGAGCGTAGCGCCACCCCCGGACAGACCCGCACCAAGGGCAAGGGCTAGCGCCGCCACCGTGCCCGGCTGCCGATGCGGCAAAACCCCCCTTTGCTTCCCGGTTTCTTAGGCTAAAGTTGCCCCGGTTTTGGGGAGCGGTGAGCAATGCTTAAGAGGATGGTGGTCGGCCGCATTGCCTGGAGCGGTTTTTTCACGTTTGGACTCATGATGTTAGCCATCACGTGGGGAAGCAAGCCGGCTGCCAGTGAAGAGGAACGCAAGCCCGAGCCGTGCACCGAAGACGCCATGATCGTCTTCGATGCGTCGGGCTCGATGTCGGGTAACCAAACCCTCGGCATTCCGAATTCCCGGCCGAGGATCGACGAAGTGCGGGCCGCGCTCGCGCGCGTCTTGCCGACCGCCTCCAAGCACCGTCGCGTCGGCCTCATCACCTACGGGCCGGGGCCTTACAACCAGTGCAACGTGAAGCTCGACCTCAAGCCCATGCCCGACGCTTTCAAGCCGATCATGCGCGCGGTCAACGGTCTCGTCCCGGCAGGCAAGACGCCGCTCACCTCCGCGGTGCAGCAGGCGGCCGAAGTGCTGAACTACCGCAGCAAGCCCGGGGTAATCGTGCTGGTGACCGATGGCGAGGAAACCTGCGGCGGAGCGCCCTGCGACCTGGCCAAGCAGCTTCGGCTTACCGCCGACCAACTGACGGTTCACGTCATCGCGTTCCGCTACGAACATTTCTCGTGGACGGGCGGCAACAGCGTGGTCGATCTGATGTGCCTCGCCAATGAGAATCACGGGATCTATGCCCGGGCAAATTCCGAAGAAGACCTGGTGGAGGCGTTCGAAAAGACGCTCGATTGCCCGATGATCTCGCAGAAGGAGCCGGGCGCGATCGCGAGGTGAACAGCCGCGCGCCGCCGGCCTCTATTGTGCGGCGGTCGCAGTCACGCCATCGACGAAGATGACGCCGTCCTCGATCACGAGGTCCTCGCCGCCTTTCATCTCATAGAGCTCGCCGTTATCGAGCTCGATGGTGCACGGCTTGCATTGCGGCTCCGCCGCCTTGCCGGGCTCTATGGTGAGCTTGTTGCTGTCGCTTCCCGCCTTGACCGTGACGGTGCGCGGGTCCTTGTCGGTGTTGGTGATAGTGAGAGCCTGCGCCGGAAGGGCAGAAAAAAGGCCCAGTAACACCAGGCCTAAAAGTCTGACGCTCCACATCCGATTTCCCTCCGATGGGCGGCCAACCCGGCCGGCGCAGGGCTCTTTCCCCCGCAAAGTCCAAGCTTGCCGTTCACGTATCGGACAACAGCGCCCGCATTTTGTTGCCGTTGCGGCCAAACTGTGCCGCCGCTTCACCCGGTTCCTCGCCGGCAGGCCCAATATTTCCGCCATTTTTACCGCTCCCGCTGCCGGTTCCCGGCGCGAATGAACCAATTCCGGCGCGCCGCGTTTTAGACCTGGACGTTGCCGGAGCGTGGCGATTGTGCGGTGCAAAAGCAACGTCTTGGCGCTTTTGGGGCGGCCCAATAGACTAGGCGACGGTTAGAAGGGCACGCCTCCAATCGGAGAGGAGTTTCCGATGGACCTCACAGCAACAATGACCGCCGTCATGGCGATCTGCTCGTTTGGCTTTATCGCAGCCGTCATTCTCGGGATGATCTAGCGCGCCTTCCGGCTTTAAACCGTTTCGCTTTTCGATCCTCGCGGCTTTTGCGTCACGCGGCGGCTTCGGCGCTGAGCTTCGGATCGTAGTTGAGGATGGGCGAAAGCCAGCGCTCCGCTTCCGCCACGCTCCAGCCTTTACGTGAGGCATAGTCCTCGATCTGGTCGCGGCCGATCTTGCCGACACCGAAATAGCGCGCATCGGGATGCGCGAAGTAAAGTCCGGAGACGGCGGCGGCCGGCCACATGGCATAGGACTCGGTGAGCTTGAGCCCGGTCGCCTTCTCGGCCTCGAGCAGCGCAAACAGCGTGCCCTTTTCGGTATGGTCGGGCTGGGCCGGATAGCCCGGCGCCGGACGGATGCCGGCATAGGTCTCGGCGATCAACTCCTCATTGGTCAGCTTTTCCTCGGGCGCGTAGCCCCAAAGCTCGCGGCGCACCTTTTCATGCAAGGCCTCGGCGAAAGCTTCGGCCAGGCGGTCGGCCAGCGCCTTGACCATGATCTTGGAGTAGTCGTCATTGGCGCGCTCGAAGCGCCGCGCCACGGTCTCCTCGCCGATGCCGGCGGTGACGGCAAAGCCGCCGACATAGTCGGCTACGTTTAAGTCTTTCGGCGCGACGAAATCGGCAAGTGCAACATTGGGCTTGTCCCGCTCGCGGGCCATCTGCTGGCGAATGGTGTGGAGCGCGGCAATGGGCCTCTTGCGGGTCTCGTCGGCATAAATCTCGATATCGTCGCCCACGCTGTTGGCGGACCAGAAGCCGACGACGCCGTTAGCGGTCAGCCATTTCTCGTCGATGAGCTGGCTCAGCATGGTTTGCGCGTCCTCGTAGAGCTGACGCGCGGCCTCGCCGTATTTGTCGTCGTGGAGGATGCGGGGGAAGGTGCCCTTGAGCTCCCAGGCGTGAAAGAACGGCGTCCAATCAATGTAGCGGGCGAGATCGGCGAGGTCGTAGCTGGCGAAGGCGCGGGTGCCGAGGAAGGACGGCTTCTGCGGCTTGTAGCCCGCCCAGTCGAGCTTGAGCTTGTTGGCGCGCGCCTCCTTGAGCGAGACGCGGCGTTTCTCGACCTGCCCGCGCGCATAGGATTCCGCCATGTTGCGGTACTCCTCGCGCACTTTGGCAATGGCCTTCGGCCGCTCTTCGGACGACATCAGGCTCGACACGACGCCGACGGCGCGGCTCGCATCGGTCACGTAGATCGCCTGGCTTTTGTGGTAGTTCGGGCTGATCTTGACCGCGGTGTGCACGCGGCTCGTGGTCGCGCCGCCGATCAGAAGCGGCAGATCGAACCCTTCGCGCTCCATCTCGGCCGCGACATGGCACATCTCGTCGAGCGAGGGCGTGATGAGGCCCGAAAGCCCGATGATGTCCACTTTCTTTTCGCGCGCCGTCTCGAGGATCACCTGCGCCGGAACCATCACGCCGAGATCGATGACCTCGTAATTGTTGCATTGGAGCACGACGCCGACGATGTTCTTGCCGATGTCGTGCACGTCGCCTTTCACCGTCGCGAGCAGGATCTTTCCCGCCGAAGGCTGATCGGCGAGACCAAGCTTGCGCTTCTCCTCTTCCATGAAAGGCATGAGATAGGCGACCGCCTGCTTCATCACGCGGGCCGACTTCACCACCTGGGGCAGGAACATCTTCCCTGCGCCGAACAGGTCGCCGACCACGTTCATGCCGGCCATCAGCGGGCCTTCGATGACATGGAGCGGGCGCGCGGCCTTGGCCCTCGCCTCCTCGGTGTCCTCCACGATGTAATTGGCGATGCCGTGGACGAGCGCGTGGGTCAGCCGCTCCTCGACCGGCTTTTCGCGCCAGGAGAGATCGACCTCGCGCTTTTGCGCGCCCTCGCCCTTGAAGCGCTCCGCCCCTTCGAGCAGACGATCGGTCGCATCGGCGCGGCGGTTGAGGATCACGTCCTCGACCAGGGTGCGAAGCTCGGGCTCGATGTCGTCGTAAAGCGTGAGCTGGCCGGCGTTGACGATGCCCATGTCCATGCCGGCAGCAATGGCGTGATAGAGAAACACCGAGTGCATGGCCTCGCGCACGCGCTCGTTGCCGCGAAAGGCGAAAGACAGGTTCGACACGCCGCCCGACACGTGCACGTGCGGGAGCCCGGCCTTGATCCGCCGCGTCGCCTCGATATAGGCGCTGGCATAGTCGTTGTGCTCGTCGATGCCGGTCGCGACCGCGAAGATGTTGGGGTCGAACACGATGTCTTCGGGCGGAAAGCCGACCTTTTCGGTCAAGAGGCGATAGGCGCGCTGGCAGATGGCGAATTTACGCTCGACCGACTCGGCCTGGCCCTTCTCATCGAAGGCCATGACGACGACGGCGGCGCCGTAGCGGCGCACCTTGCGGGCATGTTCGAGAAAGGGCCCCTCGCCTTCCTTGAGGCTGATCGAGTTGACCACCGCCTTGCCTTGTACGCATTTCAGCCCGGCCTCGATCACCGACCATTTCGAGGAATCGATCATGATCGGAACGCGGGCGATGTCGGGCTCGGCCGCGACCAGATTCAAGAAAGTGGCCATGGCCGCTTCGGAATCGAGCATGCCCTCGTCCATGTTGACGTCGAGCATGTTGGCGCCGCTCTCGACCTGCTGGCGCGCGACTTCGAGCGCAGCGGCGTAGTCGTTGGCCTCGATCAGCTTGCGAAAGCGCGCAGAGCCGGTGACGTTGGTCCGTTCGCCGACCATGACGAAATTCTGGGCGCCGTTACTCATTGCTGCTTACCCATGCACGAAGGGATCGAGGCCCGAGAGGCGGAGCTTGTGCGCGACTTTCGGCACGGGGCGCGGCTTGTAGTTGGCGACGGCGGCGGCGATGGCGCTGATGTGTTCGGGCGTCGTCCCGCAACAGCCGCCGACAATATTGAGGAGGCCGTCGCGCGCCCAGCCTTCGAGCAGGCCGGCCATGAATTCCGGGGTCTCGTCGTACTCGCCCATCTCGTTGGGAAGACCGGCATTGGGATAGACGCTGACATTGGTGCCGGCGACGTGGGCAATCTCGTCGACGCAGGGTCTAAGTTGTTCGGCGCCGAAGGCGCAGTTGAGCCCGATCGAGAAGGGCTCGAGATGCTCCATCGAGTACCAGAAGGCTTCCGGCGTCTGGCCCGAGAGGTTGCGTCCGGAAAGGTCGGTGATGGTGCCCGAGATCATGACCGGTAGCCGCTCGCCCATCTCATCGAAGACCTGCTCGACGGCGAAGCCCGCTGCCTTGGCATTCAGCGTGTCGAACACCGTCTCGATCAAGATGATATCGCTGCCGCCGTCGATGAGGCCGCGCGCCTGCACCGCATATGCCTCGACCAGGGCATCGAAACTGACGTTGCGGAAGCCCGGGTTGTTCACGTCGGGCGAGATCGAGGCGGTGCGGTTGGTCGGGCCGATGGCGCCGGCGACGAAGCGGGGCTTGTCCGGCGTCTTCTTGGTCGCGGCATCGGCGGCCGCCCGCGCGATCTTGGCGGCGGCGACATTCATCTCATAGGCGATGTCCTCGAGGCCGTAGTCGGACTGGCTGATCGCCTGAGCGTTGAAGGTGTTGGTCTCGATGATGTCGGCGCCGGCGTCCAGATAAGCTTCGTGGATCGCGGCGATGATCTCCGGTTGGCTCAGCACCAGGAGATCGTTGTTGCCCTTGAGGTCGCGCGCGTGATCCTTGAAGCGCACACCGCGATAGCCCGCTTCGTCCAGCTTATAGCGCTGGATCATGGTGCCCATGGCGCCGTCGAGAATGAGGATGCGCTCGCGCGCCTCGCGCTGCAACGCCGCGATACGGTCTTTCCGGGTCATGACGCCGCCTTTACGTCGGCAAAAGCCTTGGCCGGCCGCAAGCCCAGCAGATGACAGATGGCGTAGACGAGATCGGCGCGGTTCAGCGTGTAGAAGTGAAAATTGTCGATGCCCTGATCGACGAGGCCGAGCACCTGTTCGGCGGCGACGGCGGCGGCAACGAGGTAGCGCGTCTCCTGGTCGTCGTCCAATCCCTCGAATCTGTGGCCGAGCCAGTCCGGCACATGCGTGCCCGATTTGGCGGCGAAGCCCGCGACCTGCTTAAAATTGTGGATGGGGATGATGCCGGGCACGATGGGAATGTCGATGCCCCGCGCGCGGACGCGGTCGAGATAACGGTAGTACAACTCGTTCTCGAAGAAGAATTGCGTGATCGCGGTGGTGGCGCCGGCGTCGATCTTGGCCTTGAGCATGTCGATATCGGCCTCGATGCTCGGCGATTCCGGATGTTTCTCCGGGTAGCAGCCGACGGAAATCTCGAACGGGGCGATGCCCTTGATGCCTTCGACGAGGTCGGCGGCGTTGACGTAGCCGCCTGGCGTCGGCTGGTAGCGTTCGCCGACGCCGCCGGGCGGATCGCCGCGCAGCGCCACGATGTGGCGCACGCCGAGGTCCCAATAATCGCGGATGACGCGGTCGATCTCCTCGCGGGTCGCGGCGACGCAGGTGAGATGGGCGGCGGGGGTCAGCGTCGTCTCGCGCAGCATCCGCCCGACCGTGGCGTGGGTGCGCTCGCGGGTCGAGCCGCCGGCGCCGTAGGTCACCGAAACGTAGCTCGGCCGGAGCGGTTCGAGGCGGCGGATCGAGCGCCACAGCGTCTCTTCCATCGCCTCGCTCTTCGGCGGAAAGAACTCGAACGACACCTCGATGGCGCCGCGGCCAAGCAGGCGGCTCTTGGGTTCGGAGGCGAGCATCAGGCGGCGGCCTCCACCTTGGCGTTCGCTTTGCGCTTCTTGGCGGCGGACGCGGGTTTCACGCCGAGCCACAAGGACACGGTGAGCTTGCCCCCCGCGCCCGCGCTCTTCAGCTCGCGGAAGCGTTCGAGCTTCAATCCCGAGCGTTCGAGCAGGCGACCGAGCTGATCGCGGGCAAAGCCGAGCCGGCGATGGGCCGATTGCTCGCGCAGGAACTCGAGCTCGTGCGGAGCGAAATCGACGACGAGGAGCCTGCCTCCCGGCGCGAGCAGACGCGCCGCCTCGGCAATCGCCGCGGCGGGGTCATCGAGAAAATGCAGCACCTGATGCAGCACCACCGCCTCGGCGGCGCCGTCGGGCAGCGGCACGTTGTTGAGATCGCCGTGGCGGACCTGGGCTCGCGACAGTCCGGCGCGTTCGAGCTTCATGCGCGCGTAATTCAGCATCGCGTGATTGAGATCGAAGCCGAGCGCGCGGCCGGCGCGCGGGGCGAAGAGTTCGAGGATGCGCCCGGTGCCGGTGCCGAGATCGACCAGAAGGTTGAACGGCCCCTCGCCCATCGCCCGGTCCATGGCGGCCTCGACGTCCTTCTCGGCGACATGCAGCGCGCGGATGGAATCCCACTCGCCGGCATGGGCCTTGAAATAGGCTTGCGCCGCTTCGGCGCG
>DATEMT010000184.1:0-4444 GCA_035275445.1 Methyloceanibacter sp.
TTAGTCCCAGAATTCTGCTTGCGAACTCGGCTTCGAGCGCCAGGCCTCGAGGTCAGATGCCGGCGTACCACTCGTAGCCCAAATCCTCCCAGAAGCCGCCGCGGCCGCCCCTGATGCCGCCGATGCTTTCGACCGCCTCGATCCGCATCACATATTTCGCCATCTTGTAGCCGAGCTGCCGCTCCACGCGGAGCCGCAAAGGCGCGCCGTGCGCGATCGGAAGCGTTTCGTCGTTCATCTCGTAGGCGAGAATCGTCTGCTCGTGGAAGGCGTCTTCGAGCCCGATCGATTCGTAATAGCGATCGGCCTCCGTGCCGGTGTTTCCCAGTAAGTCGGCGCAATAGAACACGATGTAGCGCGCATTCGGCTTGAGGCGGGCGCGTTCGAGCACGGCGCCGAGGCGGGCCCCCTTCCACTTGCCGATGCAGCTCCAACCCTCGACGCAATCGTGCCGCGTGATCTGGGTGCGCGACGGCATGGCGCGAAGCTCGTCGAGCGAGAGTTCGAGCGGTTGCTCGACCAGGCCGCCGACCACGAGCTTCCAGTCGGCGAAGCCGTTCCGGGCGTGGGCGACATAGGCGGGATCGTCGGGGTTGGTGGAGCCGTTCGCCTTGAAGTCGCGCGACCGATCGGCCTCGCCATATTCGCGCGCGAGAGCTTGCGGCGTGAGCAGCGCGCGCTGTGCCGCATAGGTCAAGGTCTCGCCGGACCGGAGAATGCGCTTGACCCAATCCTGGTCCGACAGCCCCTCGCATCCGCCGAGGAGCGCCGTGCTCGCGGCCGCGAGCCCGCGGGCGAGGAATCCGCGCCGGTCGAGCCTGCGCCCTGCGCTCACGGTTTCTCCTCCTCAGGCTCGATGGCGTAGCGGCCGGTGATCATGGAACGAAGATTGTTCCAAAGCCCGGAGAGGACGACCATGACGAGATGCACGACGACGAAGAGAACGATTGCCGTCGCGCTGACGAAATGGATGGTGCGCGCGGTCTGCCTGCCGCCGAATATGTCGAGAAGCAAGGGGAAGGCCGCGTCCATGCCGGGCGACATGCCAAGCCCGGTCAGGAGCATGAGCGGCAGAAGCACGAGCGCGACGGCGAGATAGGCGAGCTTTTGCAGGACGTTGTAGCGCTTGGCCTCCTCTCCCTTGGGAAATTTGAGCCGGGCGTGCTCGCGGATCGAGGCGCCGATATGCGCCAAGTCCCGGCGCGAGGGGGCAAGATCGCGGCGAAGGTGACCGCTGCCGAGGCTCCACAACAGGTAGGCGAGCCCGTTGAACAGGAACAGCCAGGCGAAGAAGAAGTGCCAGCGCCGCCCCATGGCGAGGTTGCGATAGCCCGGCAGCGTCGCCCACCAGGGAAAGCCGCGGCTCTGGTAACCGCTGGCGGCATCGCCGCTGAGACCGAACACGCCGGTCGTGGGAATGGCATAGCCGAAGATCGTGGTGACGCCCTTCGGCGTCCCACCCTCATCGACCGTTCCCATCGAAAGGATCGGATCGTCGAAGTCCGACTTTGCGCCGAGATAGAGCGCAGGGTGAGCGTTGAAGATCTGCAAGCCGCTCATCAACAGCACGAGCAGCACGAGCGCGTTCACCCAATGGGTGATCCGCACCGTCGCCGTGTGGCGGTAGATGAGGTCGCCCTTGCTGCTGTCGGCTTTTGCGTCCATCGCCGGCGGCGCTCCTCGCTCGTTCGCAATCATCTACGGTCCGCGCGACGATTTGGATGCAGCTAGCTCGGCTTGCCCCAGATCTGTTCGAGCCGCTGCGCGCGGCCGCAGCCCCATTTGTAGTACTTGTAACTGACCGGATTCTTGTTGTGGTAATCCTGGTGATAGTCCTCGGCTGCGGTGAAGGTCGTCACCGGCTTGATCTCGGTCGCGACCGTCTTGTTGAAGCGCTTGGCGATCTCGTCTTTGGTCTTCTCCGCGAGCGTCTTCTCTTCATCGTCGCCGACGAACACCACCGACTTGTAGGCATCGCCCTTGTCGCAAAACTGTCCCTCGGGGTCGAACGGATCGATATTGCGCCAGAAGTGATCGAGCAGCGCGGCGTAGGTCACCTTGGCCGGGTCGTAGGTGACCTTGACCGCCTCGCTATAGCCCTCGTGGTCGCCATAGTTCGGATTGGGCTTGGTGCCGCCGGCATAGCCCGAAACTGTCTCGGTCACGCCCCCGACCTCATCGAAGGCGGCCTCGACGCACCAGAAGCAGCCGCCGGCAAAAATGGCGGTCTTGGTCTCCGCGGCGCGCGCGCCGGGCGCGCCGAAGGCAAGCACGAACGCGGCAAGGAAGGCTGCCGTCAGCGCCGCGCAGATCGTCTTGGCGATCATGGAAGTCTCCGGACTTGAGTGTCGAAACACAATATGGAGTGCGGCAGGCGCGGCAAAGTGGCTCTCGCGCGACCGTGAAATGAATTGAACCTGGCCCCCGGCCGATAAGCGCTTGGGCCGGGTCGGCCGGCTTGCTATTGAGGTCCCATGCAGCAGCGCCTTTCCTCCGGCCGCGGCGCGCTCGAACGCGCTTACGACGTGGTCGTCGTCGGTTCGGGCTATGGCGGCGGGGTCGCCGCCTCGCGCCTTGCGCGCGCGGGCCAAAAAGTCTGCGTCATCGAGAAAGGCAAGGAGTTCCTCACCGGCGAGTTCCCGAGCCGGCTTCCCGAACTCCGCCGCGAGCTTCAATTGAACGGGGCGAGGCTTCGCTCCGGCTCGCCCA
Organism: Methyloceanibacter sp.; assembly: GCA_035275445.1. Taxonomy (GTDB): domain Bacteria; phylum Pseudomonadota; class Alphaproteobacteria; order Rhizobiales; family Methyloligellaceae; genus Methyloceanibacter. The sequence continues at coordinate 2,710 of DATEMT010000184.1, forward strand.
CGGGGCTGTTCGATTTCAGGCTCGGCGCCGACATTCACGTGCTCGTCGGCTGCGGGCTCGGAGGCGGCTCGCTCATCAATGCCGGCGTCGCGCTGAGACCCGACGCGCGCGTCTTCGCCGATTCGGTCTGGCCGGGGGAGGTGAGGAGCGACGGTTTGCTCGAGCTCGGCTTCGACCGCGCCGCCGCGATGCTGCGCCCTCGCGCCTACCGCGATGCCGCCTCGTTGACGAAGTACCGCGCGCTCGAAGCGGCGAGCGCGGCTTTCGACATTTCCCCGGTCGCAGCACCGGTCGTCGTCAGCTTCGAGGATGTGGTCAATCCGGCCGGTGTCGCTCAGCCCGCTTGCACGCTCTGCGGCGATTGCTGCTCGGGCTGCAATGTCGGCGCCAAGAACACCGTCGCCATGACGTATCTGCCCGACGCCAAGGCGCACGGGGCGCACATCTTCACCGAACTCAGCGTCAGCCATGTCGCCAAACGCGACGGGGGTTGGCGCGTGCATTTCGCCCCGTCGGAAGACGGGGAAAGAGACGCATGCTTCGTCGATGCCAAGACCGTCGTGCTTGCCGCGGGCACGCTCGGCTCGACCGAGCTTCTGCTCCGTTCGCGTGAGAAGGGGCTAAGCCTCTCCGACCGACTGGGCGAAAGGTTCTCGGCCAATGGCGACATCATCGCTTTCGCTCTCGGCGGCAGCGAGCGCGTCAACGCCGTCGGCGTCGGCTACCCTCCGAAATTCGTGGGCGACGCCGTCGGCGCCTGCGTCGCCGGGCAGATCGAGCTTGCCGACGGCGCGGTGCTGGAGCGGAGCATGATCCTCCAGGAAGGCGTGCTGCCTTCGGCGCTCGCGCCGCTGCTGCCGGTCTTCTTCGTCGCCGGCGGCCGGCTGCTCGGCGCGGCGCAGAGCCTGATCAAGGGCGTCTATCACGGTCCCCTGTCGCATTTGCACACGTTCTTCGTGGTCTCGCACGACGACGCCGGGGGCCGCATCGCGCTCAATGAGGGGCGCGCAGAGGTGCAATGGCAAGGCGCGGGCGACCAGCCGGTCTATGCCCGCGTCGATGATGCGCTCACCAGGGCTGCGGCCGCCGTCGGCGCGCGCTACATCAAGAGCCCGCTCGTGGCGACGAGCGTCGGCACCAAGCCTGCGACCGCGCATCCGCTCGGCGGCTGCGGCATGGGTGTGGATGCGAAAACCGGCGTGGTGAACCACAAATGCCAGGTGTTCGACGGCAGCGAAGCGAACAGCGTCCATGCCGGGCTCTATGTCTGCGACGGCGCCGTGATCCCGCGTTCGATCGGCGTCAATCCGCTGCTGACCATCGCCGCTCTCGCCGAGCGGGCGATGGTGCATCTTGCCCGCGACCACAATCTGGGGTTCGATGACGTTTCACGCGTTCGCCAGGAGGCGGACCAGGCCCTAATATGAGGGTGACCTGATCATCGTACGCGGTTGGCTCATACCCCTAGGCTTGGCAGCGGCCGGCGCTGCGCTCGTTCCGGCTGCCGGGCTGCTTTACGCCGCCACGCACGTCGCGCCGTGCGACCGCACCGAGCTCACCGCCTCGATCGGGACCAGCCAGACCGCCGCCGCGCCGTTATCGTCCCTCGACCGCATGACTATCGTGCTGGTCGGCGACGCCGGCTTCAACCCGACCGACGCCAAGGTCGACGCCAATGGACTGCGCAAAGGGCGGAAGCTCACCGCGTTCTCTTATCTGCTCGGCGGTGTCGCAG
>DATEMT010000185.1:0-3368 GCA_035275445.1 Methyloceanibacter sp.
GTTGCGCTGCTCGGGGTGCTCGGCGGGTCGGCGCTCGCAACCGAGGTGCTCCACGCGCCCGGGGCTTCGGTCTCACCCGGTTTGCTCGTTGTCGTCGTCCATTGCGGCGAGGCGCTTGCCGTGCGGGTCGGCGCCGGCTCCGGCTGAGGCTGAGGCGCCGGAGACGCCGTTTGACTGCCGCGGAAGCGGCTGAGGCTGAACCAGCTGCTGCCCTCGTTCGAGGCGGTCGCCTGGCCTCCCGGCTGGACATTGGTCGCGACGGCGGTGCTTTCCGTCGCCCCGCCGCCTTCGGCGATGAGCTTGTCGACCTCGCTGTTGCCGCCGACCCTCCGCGCCGAAGTGAACTCCGCCTCGGCCTCATTGCTCAATCCCGCGGTGCGATAGGCCAATCCCCGATTGACGAGCGCCTTGACGCGGTCCGACTCGGGCAACCCGAGCCAGACGGCGGCGCCGAGATCGGCGGCAGCGCGGGCAGGTTCGCCCAGCTTGCGGTAGGCGATTCCGCGAAGGTAGAGCGCCTTCGCCGCTTCGCCGGGCGAGGCGGCTTCGGAATTGATGGTGGCGGTGAGCTGGCGGACCGCGTCGTTATATTTGCCGGCGGCGAGCGAGGCGGCGCCGCTCTTGAGGCCCGCTTCTTGCGCCCAAGCCATGGCGGCGCCGGCGACGACGGCCGCGGCAAGAAGGCACAGACCCAGGCGCCCGCCGAAAGCAAGACGGCGCGCCCGGAAGGACTTCCGCTGATCCGCCATGGTCTTGCTCAAGCAAATAAATCGGGCAAATCCGAGGCTTTAGTCTATTCCACGGTCACGGATTTGGCGAGGTTTCGCGGCTGATCGACGTCGGTCCCCATGAAAGTCGCCGTGTGATAGGCGATCAGCTGAACCGGAACGGCATAGACGAGCGGCGTCACGAAGCGGTGCACGGCGGGGACGGCCAAGGGCCAGGCGATGGCGCAGCCCGTGGTCGCGGGGTCGGCGTCGCTCACGAGCACGATGCGGCCGCCGCGCGCCGCGACTTCCTGCATGTTCGACACCGTCTTCTCGTAGAGGTCGTCGCGCGGGGCGATGACGATGACCGGCATTTTCTCGTCGATCAGGGCGATCGGCCCGTGCTTCAGTTCGCCCGCGGCATAGCCTTCGGCGTGGATATAGGAAATTTCCTTGAGCTTGAGCGCCCCTTCGAGCGCGATGGGATAGCTCGATCCGCGCCCCAGATAGAGCACGTCGCGCGCCTTCGACAGTTGATGGGCGAGCAGCTCGTAAGGCCGCTCGTCGCGGAGGATCGTCGCGACATGGCGGGGAACCTCGCCGAGAGCCTGAACCAGTTCGGCCTCGAGCGCGGGGCCGATCGCGCCGCGCGCTTTGCCTGCGGCGATGGCAAGACAGGCGAGCACCGTGAGCTGACAGGTGAAGGCTTTGGTCGAGGCGACGCCGATCTCGGGACCGGCGAGCGTCGGCACGATGGCGTCGGATTCACGCGCGATCGAGGATTCGCGCACATTGACCACCGCCAGAATTTTCTGCGCCTGGGCGCGGCAATAGCGCAGCGTCGCGAGCGTATCGGCGGTCTCCCCCGACTGGGACACGAACAGCGCCCCGCCGTTCGGATCGAGCGCGCTTTCGCGGTAACGAAACTCCGAGGCGATATCGACGTCCACCGGCAGCCGCGCCCAGCGCTCGAACCAGTATTTGGCGACGAGGCAGGCATAGAACGCCGTGCCGCAAGCCGAGAGCGACAGCCGGCTGAGTTTGGCGAAGTCGAATGGCAGCGCCTGCATATCGACACGGTTCGTGGCGAGATCGACATAGGCCGCGAGCGTGTGACCGATCACCTCGGGCTGTTCGTGAATCTCCTTGGCCATGAAGTGGCGGAAGTTGCCCTTGTCGATGACAAGGGACGAGGCGAGCGAACGCGTGACCGGCCGCTCGACCGCATTGCCGTCGCGGTCGCGGATGGCGACGCCCGCCCTTGTGACCACGGCCCAGTCGCCGTCGGCGAGATAGGCGATGGCGTCGGTGAAGGGCGCGAGCGCGATCGCATCGGAGCCCACGAACATCTCGCCGTTGCCGAAGCCGAGCGCGAGCGGGCTGCCCTGGCGCGCCACGATCATCAAATCGTCGTAGCGGCGGAAGATCATAGCGAGCGCGAACGCGCCTTCGAGGCGCTTCAGACTGTTGGACACGGCGCGCGCCGGATCGTTGCCGGCCTTGAGCTCGCGCGTGACGAGATGGGCGATGACTTCGGTGTCGGTGTCGCTGGTGAAGATCGCGCCGTCGGCGATCAGTTCGTCCTTCAGCACGCGGAAATTCTCGATGATGCCGTTATGGACGACCGCGACCAGCTCGGTCATGTGCGGATGCGCGTTCGCCTCGGTCGGCTTGCCGTGGGTGGCCCACCGTGTATGGCCAATGCCGGTGTTGCCGGGAAGCGGCGACCGCGCGAGCAACTGCTCGAGGTTGCGCAGCTTGCCTTCGGCGCGCCGCCGCCCGAGCTCGCCGTGCTCGACCGTGGCGATGCCCGCGGAATCGTAGCCGCGATATTCGAGGCGCTTCAGCGCATCGATCAGTTGTTCGGCGACGGGACCCTTGCCGAGGATGCCAACGATGCCGCACATCGGCCCCTACTCCCCCAGTGCTTCGCTCTTGGCTAATCGGCGCATCGTCGTCACGCAACTCACGCTCTATGTCCCTTTGTTTCCCGAGTCGTTCGGCTTGCGCTTGCGGCGTTCGCGCATCTTTGCCGCCCAACCGGGACGCTCTTCTTGCGGGCTGCGCGACAGCGCCAGCGCATCGGGCGCCACGTCCTTCGAGATCACGCTGCCGGAGCCGATATAGGCGCCCTCGCCGATCTTGACCGGAGCCACGAGCGACGAATTCGAGCCGATGAACGCGCCGGCGCCGATCTCGGTGCGGTGCTTGGCGACCCCGTCATAGTTGCAGGTGATGGTGCCGGCACCGACATTGGCGCCGGCCCCGACCAGCGCATCGCCCAGATAAGTCAGGTGGTTGGCCTTGGCCCCCGGCTCGAGGGTGGTGTTCTTGAGCTCCACGAAGTTGCCGACCCGGGTCTTCTCGGCGAGTGCCGTGCCCGGCCGCAGGCGGGCGAACGGCCCGACCGCGGCCCCCGCCCCGATGCTCGCCCCCTCGAGATGGCTGAAGGCATGGATCACCGCCCCCCGCTCGACCACCGTACCGGGGCCGAAGATCACGTAGGGCTCGATCACGGCCCCGGGCTCGATCCGGGTGTCGGCGGCCAGGAAGACCGTCTCGGGTGCCTGCATGATCACCCCCTCCGCCAGCAGCTCCGCGCGGCGGCGCCCCTGGAACACCGCCTCGGCCGCCGCCAGCTGGGCCTGCGAGTTGATCCCG
>DATEMT010000186.1:0-3171 GCA_035275445.1 Methyloceanibacter sp.
GCCTCGACGTCGGACTGTCCGCCGGAAAGAAAGGCGATGCCGGGTACGGCGGCCGGAACGCACGCCTTGAGCACGCGCAAGGTCCGCTCCGCGATCTCGGCGTCGGAGGCCTGCTTTGCGCTCTTCTTGCCGGGTACCACCATGTTCGGCTTGAGCACCATGCCCTCGAGCGTGACCCGCGCGTAATAGAGCTCCTGGAACACCATCTTCAGCACGAACTCGGTCACCTCGTCGCAGCGGCCAATCGCGTGATCGCCGTCCATGAGCACCTCGGGCTCGACGATCGGCACCAAATTCTCCTCCTGGCACAGCGCGGCGTAGCGCGCGAGCGCATGGGCGTTGGCGTTGATGCAGTTGTAGCTCGGGATGCCCGGACCGATATCGATGACGGCGCGCCATTTGCAGAACTTCGCGCCGAGATCGCGATATTCGACCAGCCGCTCGCGCAAGCCGTCGAGGCCGTCGGTGATGGTCTCGCCGGGAGAGAAGGGAAGCGCCTTCGTGCCCTTGTCCACTTTGATGCCGGGAATCGAGCCCGCCTTTTCGATGACCTTGACGAGCGGGGTCTCGTCCGCCGCCTTCTGCCGGATGGTCTCATCGAACAGGATGACGCCCGAGATGCGGTCGGACATGGCCTTGGCGGCGCGGAACAGAAGTTCGCGATAGTCGCGGCGGCTCGCCTCGGTCGATTCGACCCCGATCGCGCTGAACCGCTTCCCAATCGTTCCGCCCGATTCGTCGGCGGCGAGAATGCCCTTGCCGGGCGCCACCATGGCCTTGGCCACACGGTTCAATTCGGCAAGATTCATCGTCCTCTCCGCTTTCGAGTGTCGTCACGAGCCTCCTGTTTATTCAAGGTCGGGGCCCGAGACAACTCGCGACTGGCGGCGGGGAGGCGGCTTGAGGGGCGACCGTTAATGGCCAGCCATGCGCGGCGGCGTCTTCTTCCACGGATAGCCCGCTTGCGCCATCTGGTAGCCGAGATTGAACAGCTTGCCCATATAGACCGGGTCGAAGGCTTGCGTGCTCGTATCGACGAAGTCGCCGGGGATATAGGCGAGATTGTAGTCGATCCCGTTCTTCTTCGAGAAGACGAACAGCTCGTAGAGGTCGCCGACCCCCTGGCTCTTGATCAGGCTCGACACGGCGCGTCCGGCGATCGACAACGTTTTGGGCTTGACCGGCTTGTATTCGGGAGAGACGCGCCCGTTGCGGATGATGTAGGCGCGTCTCATGGGATTGATGCCGAGAGTTCCGTCAGCCTTCTTGGCCATGAACTGCGTCGGCACGAGAAACACCTCCCGCGTCGCGCCGCCATCGACATGCATCTCGTCATAGACGCCGCCTTCAGCCGCCACTTTGACGAACCCGGGCGGGAACACGGCGGGGATGGCCGCCGACGCGAGCAGCACCTTGCGGAACAGTTCGAGCGACTCGGGCCGCCCGCTCACGGCGATCTGGCCCATGTCCCAGATCACCGGCCGTTCGGCATCGAGATTGGTGGTGCCGATGAGAAGCCGGCGGCCCTTGCGGTGCTCGGTCGCGACCTCTTGGAGAAATCCCTCGTCCACGTAATGCGCGACGACTTTTGCCAGCGGCGCGTTGCTCGCAAGCGAATCCCCGCCGAGCAGCCCTCTGATCGGCTGGGCGATGGCAATGTCCTGCGTCGTCGAGGTGGTGAACACCGTCTTGAGCGCCTCGTCGTATTTCGGTCCGAGAAAGGCGAAGGGCGCGGTGAGCGCGCCGGTCGAGACGCCGGTGACGAGATCGAATTCTGGCCGCTTGCCTGAGGCGGTCCAGCCGCACAGCACGCCCGCCCCGAACGCTCCGTCCGACCCGCCGCCCGACAGGGCCAGAAAGTTGACGACGGGACGTCGTCCCGCTTTCAGCATCTCGGGACGGTTGGCGCGGACTTGCGCCCACTTCTCCTTGACCATGGCGTCGGCGTTGGGAGGAAGCTGATCGCCCCAGAAGCGGATGGGCGAGGTGCCCATGCCCACCACCTCGGCCTGACTTTCGAGCGCCACGGGCACCGGATTGCGGGCAATAGCCGATGCGCACCCGGCCAGCGCTCCGGCGAAGAGCAACGCCCACACGACCCGCGCCACGTTTTCCCCCGATCGGCACAAGCGGAAATCCCAAATCCGCCTGGAATTCCATTCAAGGGCAGTACATTAGCGCAAAATTAAGGCGCGAGGAGAGCCTTTGCGAGCGGGGGTTGTTCATCCCAAAACGGGACTTGTATAAGGTGCGGCAACAAAAGGGAGGTCTCATGCACGGTCTCGTTGCCATCGTCATTGCCTTATTTCTCGCGCTGCCCGCGAGCGTCGTTGAAACGTCTGCCGCCGAGGAGTGCATGATTGGCGATTCAGCCTTGTGCCTGGCCAATCCCAATTGTCATTGGGACGGCGAGAGGCGCGGATGCTTCCCCGGCCCCGCCGAGTTCCAGGACGCCTGTGCCGCCCACGGCGATCAGGCCATCTGCGACGGCGACACCACGCTTGGCTGCCAGTGGTCGGCCGAGGCGAAGGCCTGCGAGACCAAGAAGAACTAGACCGGCGTGTCCTTCCGGCGAGAACCGGAATCCATGAGCGGCACGCACTTCCCCTCGCGAAACGAGGCGCCTTATTGCTCGGGCTTGCTCAGCACGGTGCGAAAGCCGAGATGGCCCGCGCTCAGATCGACTTCTTGCGGCTGCCGCGCCGAGGCGCGATAGCGCGAGCAAAAGTTCGACGCGCACAAATAGGAGCCGCCCTTGATGACTTTGCTCGGCGACTGTCCCGCGGCGGCACGGACCTCGAGCATCGAGGGGCCGCTCGGATTGAGCGCGGCCTCGCGGCGATGGCTCGGCACGTACCAATCCGTGGTCCATTCCCAGACATTGCCGATCATGTCGTAAAGGCCGTAAGCGTTGGGCGGGAAGCAACCGACCGGCGCCGTTCCCACATAGCCGTCCTTGTCTGAGTTGTAGACCGGGAAGACGCCTTGCCAGGTATTGGCGATCGGCTTGCCGTTCGCGTCGAACGCCTCGCTCCACTCTTCGCCGATCGGACGGCCGCCGCGGGCGGCATATTCCCATTGCGCCTCGGTCGGCAGATCGCGGCGCTTCCAGCGCGCATAAGCCAACGCATCCTCGTAGGCGACATGCACCACGGGACGGTTGTCCTTGCC
>DATEMT010000187.1:0-8162 GCA_035275445.1 Methyloceanibacter sp.
CACCTGGCGGCGGGCGGCGAGCTGCTCCTCCTCGCCCGCCTGTGGATTGAGGACGCGCAACTCCTCGAGCGCATGGCCGAGATAGCCGGCATTGGCGAGTGCCGCGGCACTATCGCTCTCATGCCGGGAGCGCTCGGCCTCGGCGCGTTGCCATAAAGCGTGTGCCTCGGCCACGCGCGCCGCTTCGCCGCCCAAGGCGCCGAAGGCATCGACCAGATCGCGGTGGCCGCTCGGATCGATCAGCGCGCGGTCGTCGTGCTGGCCGTGGATCTCGACCAGAGCGCGGCCGACCTCGCGCAGGAGCTGAACGCTGACGCTGGTGTCGTTGATGAAGGCGCGGCTTCTGCCGTCGGCGCCCTGCACGCGCCTCAGGATCAAGGTGGTTTCGGGCTCGATGAAGTTGGCGGCAAGCAGCGCCAACACGGGGTGGTTTGCGGGAAGCGCGAAGATCGCCGTCACCTGGCCTTGGCCCGCGCCGCGCCGCACCAGCGCCGCGTCGCCTCTGCCGCCAAGCGCCAGCGAGAAAGCGTCGAGCAGGATCGATTTGCCGGCGCCGGTCTCGCCGGTGAGCACGCTCAGTCCGTCGCCAAATTCGAGATCGAGCTTGTCGATCAGGACCACGTCGCGGATCGACAGGGCCTCTAGCATGGCGCGCCGGTCAGGTTCCGGTTGCTCCTCTCCAGGTCCGCGTGATCCACGAGCCTTCGTGCTCTTGCGGCTTCAAACCCTGCTTGCCGAGAAGCCCGTAAGCGTGACGGTACCACTTGCTTTCCGGAAAGTTGTGGCCGAGCACGGCGGCCGCCGTCTGGGCCTCGTTGACGATCCCCAACGCCATATAGGCCTCGGTCAGGCGCATCAAGGCCTCTTCCACCTGCTCGGTGGTCTGGAAGTCGGTCACCACGGTGCGGAAGCGGTTGATCGCCGCAAGGAAATTGGCGTGGCGGAGATAGTAGCGTCCGATCACCATCTCGTTGGCCGCGAGCAGATCGCGCAGGATGCGCGCCCGGTTGCGGGCATCGCCAGCGTAACGCGATTCGGGATAACGCTGGAGCAGCGTGTCGTAGGCGGCGAGCGCCTTGCGGGCATTGGTCTGGTCGCGCCTGGGATCGAGCACGCGATCGTAATAGGACATGGCGATGATGTTCTGGGCGAGGTCCGATTCCTGCGTGCCCGGGTGAAGCGTCAGGTAGCGGTCGGCGGCCCCGATCGCGTCGTCGTATTTGCCGCCTTTGTAATAGGCATAAGAGGCCATGAGGATGGCCCGGCGCGCCTCGGGCGAATAGGGGTGATTGATATCGACCTCTTCGTAGACCCGCGCGGCATCCTTGTATTTGCCCTTGTTAACGAGGGCTTCGGCCTTGCCATAGATGACGTTGGGCGGATCGTTGGAGACGTCCTCGGTCTCCTCCTTGCGGTTGAACATGCCGAACCCGCCGAACGAGCTGCAGCCCGCAAGGATGCCGGCGGCAACCAGCACGAGGAGGAGCTTCGCCGGCAGCGCGAGCGCATCGCGACAAGTGAGGGGCGTCGCCGCTCGTCCGAGCCTCCGCAAGGTCATGCTTCCCCTCAAAATCCGCCCCTTGGGCGCAAAGGCTTGCGCCCCGAAAGCCTCGCCCATCATGATAGCGCAGCGCCGATCAGAAAAGGCGCCGATTATGGTGTTTTTTTGCCCGGTTGCCGCTCGAGCGTCGCCGACAATTCCGGTTTTTTGTGGAATTCGCCCGCCACTCGCGAAACGAGCCTCGAGGTCAGCGCAAAACTGCGCTGCGTTCAAGCCAAGACCGGATTGGGCTGTGGCCTAAGCTCTCGCTTAGCTCCGCTCGGGAGCGAAATTCGCGGCCGCGAGACGGTGGCTGAGCTCGGCATGGCGAATCTCGCGGTAACGCGGGGCTTCGACCATGGTCCAGGCCTCGGCATCGGCGAACAGCGCCTTGAGCACCAGCGCATTGAGCCGATGGCCGCCGCGGTTGGAGCGGAAGGCGCCGAGGATCGGCGCGCCGGCGAGAGCGAGATCGCCGACGGCATCGAGCGCCTTGTGGCGCACAAATTCGTCGGAGAAGCGAAGGCCTTCGCGATTGATGATGCGGTCGTCGCCGATGGCGACGGTGTTGTCGAGCGAGGCGCCGAGAGCGAGACCGGCAGCCCAGAGCCGCTCGACGTCCTTCATGAAACCGAAGGTGCGGGCGCGGGCGATTTCACGGCGGAAGGAACCCGGGTTGAGGTCGATCTCGATGCGCTGATTGCCGATCAGCGGCGTGTCGAAATCAATGGCGATATCGAGATGGAAACCGTTATGCGGGGAGAGCTCGCCATAGGCGCCGGCTTCTTCCACCGTGACCTTCTTCAAGACTTTGAGGTAGCGGCGCGGAGCTTCGAGCTCGGCCAGGCCCACCTCGTCGATGGCCTCGACAAAGCTCGAGGCGCTGCCGTCCATGATCGGAACTTCGCTGCTGTCGATCTCGATCAGCGCATTGTCGACACCGAGCCCGCGCAGCGCGGCCATCAGATGCTCGACGGTCGAAATGGAGGAACCGTTGCCGTCGCCAATCACGGTACACAACGTGACGCCGGTGACCGAGCGCTGATCGGCTGCGATTTCGGTCTCGTGTCCGTTGCCGTTGGAAAGGAGGAAGCGAATGCCGCTGTCGCCGTCGGCGGGACAAAGAGTGACGGAAACTGGCGCTCCGCTATGCACTCCGGTGCCGGTAAGCGAGACTTCGCTGGCGAGCGTCGTCTGCCGTGCCCCGATAAAGCCCCTCATCCCCCTCGGCCCCCAAGCCGTATTCTGAGTTCCCTGCTTGCCCGAGGTTTTCCCCGGACCCCCCGATCAATCTGCGATCCTCGGCACTTCAACGGGACTTTTTGTCAGTCCTTGCGGTGGTGCCGTTTTGGTTCCGCAAATCAATCTGTAAACAACCTTAACGCTGGGACTCAGGGGCGACAAATCACGGTTTCTTTCACTGTGTTACGAACTCTCTAGCACCATAACACACTGATAGAATTACGTATTTCTCCCTTGAACAGGTCGCGTGCTGTGGGTCTTCTTTGCCGCGTCCAGGCGCTCAGTTTGCCCTGCGGCGCAGGAAGGCGGGAATCTCCAGATCGTCGTCCACAAGCGATTCGTCGGGAGCCACGTCCCGCTCCTCGGCTTCGGGCGGGGCCTGAACTTCGACCAGCTTCGGCACGGCGGCAACCACTTTCTCGCCGCGCGGACGCTCGATACGGATCCCTCTGGGCGCGGCCTCGGGCTCTGCCTTGGGCCGCTCGGCCTGCTTCGGCAACTCGCCCCAGGCGCGTTCGAACTCGGGCTCGCGCTTGGCTTGCGTCTCGTCGTCCTCTTTGCGCAACCGGCCGACATTGGCGAGCCGCTCCAGGAATCCCACCTTCTTCTTTTGCGCGGCCAGGCCGATGACCGGCACCTCGCCCGACTTCGCCTTGATCTCGCTCTGGGCGACGACGGGCAGGTCCTCCATCGCCGGCATGCGCCGGACGGGACGCTTGATCGCAACCGGGGGCGCCGGTTGGAACGGCCGCGATTGCGTTTGCGGCGCGGATTTCGGCAGCGTCATTGCGACAGGCGCAATCGCTGCCACCTGCGCCGGACGCTTCTCGATCGTCACATTGCCGGGCGCGCGCCAGACGGCACTGTCCTTGACCATCTCGGTCTCGCTCAAGACGAGGCTCGGCTCGTCGAGATCGACAGGCGCGCCCGGCAGTGTCGCCAAGCCCGCAAGCCGCGCGCTCAAGCGGTTCCGCTCCTGCGGGTTGGTCGGACGCATCTCGATTTGCGCCGTGCCGATGCCGGTCGCCACCACGGACACGCGGATCGATCCGTCGAGCTCGTCGTCGAAGGTCGCGCCGACGATGATATTGGCGTCGGGGTCGGCCTCCTGCCTCACCCGGCTTGCGGCCTCGTCGACCTCATAGAGGGTCAAGTCGTTGCCGCCGGTGATGGAGACGAGCAGGCCGCTCGCGCCCTTCATGCAGACGTCGTCGAGAAGGGGATTGGCAATCGCCGCCTCGGCCGCCTCGATCGCGCGCCGGTCGCCGGTGGCCTCGCCGGTTCCCATCATCGCCTTGCCCATACCGGCCATCACGGCGCGAACATCGGCGAAGTCGAGATTGATCAGCCCCTCCTTGACCATGAGGTCGGTGATGCAAGACACGCCCGCGCGCAGCACGTCGTCGGCCATGGCGAAGGCATCGGTGAAGGTGGTCTTCTCGTTGGCGACGCGGAACAGGTTCTGGTTGGGGATGATGAGCTGGGTATCGACGAATTTCTGCAACTGTTCGATGCCGGCCTCGGCCGCGCGCATGCGCCGCGCCCCCTCGAACTGAAACGGCTTGGTGACGACGCCGACGGTGAGGATGCCTTCCTCGCGCGAGGCGCGCGCGATGACCGGGGCTGCGCCCGTGCCCGTGCCGCCGCCCATGCCGGCAGTGATGAATACCATGTGGCAGCCGACGAGATGGGCCTTGATGTCGGCCATGGCCTCTTCGGCCGCGGCCGCGCCGATCTCGGGCTTCGATCCGGCGCCGAGACCTTCGGTGACATGCGCGCCCATCTGGATGCGGCGCTCCGCGCTCGAGCTGGCGAGCGCCTGGGCGTCGGTATTGGCGACGACGAACTCGACGCCCTTGAGACCCGAGGCGATCATGTTGTTGACGGCGTTGCCGCCCGCCCCGCCCACACCGAACACGGTGATGCGCGGCTTGAGTTCAGTGAGATCTGGAACTCCGAGATTGATGCTCATGGCCGTCTTCCGATCCTTCATCGTACTTTGCTCCGGCTCGCTTTCGGCGCTTCCTCGCGAGGCGCCAGCCGAGCCCTTCCAACTCTCAAAAATTGTCCCTTATCCACTCGCCGACCTTGGCGAAATAACCGGTGCCGGTGCGGAGCAGTCTCGTTTCGATTGCGCCCGAATGTCTGTCGTCGCCCCGCGCCCAATTGAACAGGAGGCCGATGACGGCGGCGAAATCGGGCGAGGCGGCGGCCGCCGGCAGACCGCGCAAGGAGCGCGGGCGTCCGAGGCGTACGGGCCGACCGAACATATTGGCGGTGAGCTCGGGCAAACCGGTGAGTTGGCTTCCGCCGCCTGTCAGCACGAGATGCTGGGTAGCCTCGGCGGCGATACCGCTTGCGGCAAGCCGACGGCGCAGCAGATCGAGCGTCTCCTCGATGCGCGGACGAATGATGCCGGCCAGCTGCGCCTTGGTGATCTGGTTCAGGCTCGGCTGGCCCGCGACGGCGGGATAGGTGATGATTTCGCGCTCGTCGGACAGGGTGGCGAACGCGGCCCCGTGCAGCGTCTTGAGCCGCTCGGCGTAATCGAGCGGCGCCGGCAGCGTGCGGGCGATATCGGTGGTGATGCTGTTGCCGCCAAACGCGATGGCGTCGGCGTGAACGAACTGGCCGTCGGCGAGCACCGAGAGCGTGGTCGTGCCGGCGCCGAAATCGATGCAGGCGACGCCGAGCTTGGCCTCATCCGGCGTGACGACGGCGAGCGCGCTCGCATAGGGCGCGGCGACGAGGTTCGCCACGCCGAGATGGCAGCGCTCGACGCACAGCATGACGTTGCGCATCGCCACCTCGTCGGCGCTCACGGCATGGAGATCGACTGCGAGCCGTTCGCCGCACATGCCTTGCGGTTCGCTGATGCCGCCATTGTCGTCGAGCTGGTAGCCGAGCGGCAGCGCGTGGAGCACGCTGCGCTTGTCGCGCCCGGCATATTGGCGGCCCGCCGCGAGCAGGCGCCGGACATCGTCTTCGCGTACCGTTCCCGATCCGAGCGCAAGGCTCGCCGCGAATGTCTCGCTCTTGAGGCGGCCGCACGTGACCGAAACATGCACGTCTTCGACGGTCACGCCGGCCATGCGCTCGGCGGCATCGACGGCCGAGCGGATGCAGGCCTCGGCGCTGTCGAGATGGGCGATCATGCCGGCTTTCAGCCCCTCGGCCCGCGTGTGGTCGAAGCCGATCACCTCGAACTGCATGGCATCGCCCCTGCCCTCGAGCCAATCGGGCGAAGGCTGCGCCTTGGCAATCAGGCAGCAGATCTTGCTCGTGCCGATATCAAGCGCGGTCACGATCCGCTGGCGTTTGCCCCTTATCGAGGTCGAGTATCCCATCCCCCGGTTCGTCCCGTCAGGTTTTGCCCTTGGCCGGCGTTGATTTGGTGCTTGCGGTCGGAACGTCTTGAGGCGTTCCGTCTTGCAGCCTGGTCGCTTCCGCCGCGCGCAGGCGCACGGTGATGCGGTCGAGAAGACGGAGATCGACGGTGGCGATGTCGCGCTCCAGTACGCGACGTTCGCTGTCGAGCTTGACGAGCGAGGCGAGCGCCTCGGGCACATTGTCGTCGGGCAGCATGACTTCCGCGCCCGAGAGCAATTTCAGCGTCCAGCGCCGGTCGCCGACCCTGATGGCGGCGAGAATTTGCTTGTTGAGATCGGCGTGGGGGGCGAGCTCTGCGACCAGCGCGGCGGCGTTCTCGGCCGCGCCGTCGCCGACAACGAGCGGAAGATCGGTATAGGCATCGCGCAGCGCCGGAGCGAGCACGACGCCCTCGGCATCGACCACATAGGTCCGGCCTTTGCTTTGCCAGACGGCGAAAGGCGTGCGCTCCTCGATCATCACCTGCAAGGTCGAAGGAAGGAGCCGCATGACTTGGGCGTGCCTGATCCACGGCACGGCTTCGAGCCGCGACTTGGCGGCGTCGGTGTCGAAGCCGAGCATCATGGTGTCGGGGCCGGCGCCGAGCGCCGCGGTGATGGCGGCATCGGTCGCATGCACTTGTCCGGTGAGGGCGATCTTCTTGACGCCGAAGCCCGCGGCGATGGCCGAGCGCTCGAGCGCGCTCGCGAGCGCGTCGTAAGCGCGGGTGGTCTGGCCGCCGATCACGGCGCCATAAACCACGGCGCTGCCGAGGACGAGCGCGCATAGCACGAGCCATTTGCTGCGCGCATGCGAGCCGATCCGGCCCAACCTGATGGTGTTCGGCGTTCGGCTGATGAGGCGGCGCGCCTGGGCGAGCACGGGCAAGCGGGTCGAGGTCTTGCGCGGGGCGGCAATGCCGCGCGACAGCAGGGCCTGTTGCGAGCCCCGCTTCTTGACCGGTCCCCGTCTCACCTGTTGCACGAAGCGTCCTCCACGATCCAACGCACCAAATCGCCGAACGAGCGACCGCTATGGGCGGCAAGCTCGGGCACAAGCGACGTCGACGTCATGCCGGGCTGGGTATTGACCTCAAGGCAGATCATTTCCCCCGTGCCGTCAGGCCGGTCGTCGTAGCGGAAGTCGGATCGACTGACCCCACGGCAGCCCAGTGCCCTATGAGCCGCCAGGGACAGCTTCTGTACCAATTGGTAAACATTTGGTTTAAGCGGCGCGGGGAGGACGTGAATTGATCCTCCGGGAGCATATTTCGACTCGTAGTCGTAGAAGCTGAGCCCATCGGCCGGGCGGATCTCGATGACCCCGAGCGCTTCCTCGCCCATCACCGCACAAGTCAGCTCGCGGCCGGCGATGAAGCGCTCCACCATCACGAGCTCGCCGAAGGCCCAATCGGCGGAGGTCAGTTCCTGCGGCGGATGGGCATGGTCTTCGCGGACGATGAAGACCCCTACGCTCGAGCCCTCGGCCGGCGGCTTGATGACGTAAGGCGGCTTCATGGCATGGGCGCGCGCCGCCTCGGCGCGGGTCATGACGACGCTCTCGGCGACGGGCACGCCGGAGGCGGCGAGCACGGCCTTGGCGCGTTCCTTGTGCATGGCGAGCGCGGAGGCGAGCACGCCCGAATGGGTGTAAGGGATGGCCATGGTCTCGAGCACGCCCTGGATGCAGCCGTCTTCGCCAAATCGCCCGTGCAGCGCGTTGAAGCAGACATCGGGCGCAAGTTCGGCGAGACGCGCCGCAACGTCGTGGCCGACGTCGAGGCGGCTCACGCGATAGCCTTCCGTTTCGAGAGCGCCGGCGCAGGCCGCGCCGGAGCGGAGCGAAACCTCCCGCTCCGCCGACAGTCCGCCCATCAGCACTGCGACATGAATTTGATTTGCGGCCATGCATGCCCCCGTCATTCAGAGGATCGAAATCGTCGAGAACCTTGTCGTCCGGCTCGACCGGACGATCGAGTAATCACCGGCAGTATTGCTGGATGACCCGCTTT
>DATEMT010000188.1:0-3269 GCA_035275445.1 Methyloceanibacter sp.
CGTTCCCGACCGTTCGACCGTTTGCGTCGCTACCGCGTCGGCGCGAACGACGTTTCCGCTCCATCCGAACCACACCGTCGGGAACGCTTTCAGGATCGGCGACAGCGCGACCTCGAGCCCGCCGGCGCGCTGAGCGCTTCCGGTGCGCGGGATGGACACGCGATTGGACACTAGTATCAGCCGCGCCAATATTGACCTTTCCAGGTTCGTGACAGCCGCATGACTTTGAGAATGAGTCCGGCCATGGAAAGTGTTGGTTCGAGCCGGAGAATTCGGGACACGACAAAGCGTGCCCATGGTGAGCAACGGCGGCGGCACGGTCCTGTTCCCGGTC
Organism: Methyloceanibacter sp.; assembly: GCA_035275445.1. Lineage (GTDB taxonomy): Bacteria > Pseudomonadota > Alphaproteobacteria > Rhizobiales > Methyloligellaceae > Methyloceanibacter. Next base: position 335 of record DATEMT010000188.1, read on the forward strand.
CATTAGCCGCGCGGCAGAAATCGTTGAGAAACTGAGGAACTTAAGGGTTCGGAATCAGGCGTTTGCCGCCACGCGCGCTGATACCGCGCGACGATTGATCGCGGTCAAACGATGCAGGACGGCGTTCCGCCACACATCTTCGTTGGCGGCCGGTCTTCGATGCGGCGCTGCGTGATGAGCAAGGCCAGCGCCCGCTCGAGATCCGAACCGCGGCTGAGTTCGAGGCCCCGAGCCTCCGCTTGACGCACAAAATCCGCCAATCGGCCGGAGGCCAGCGCCTCACGCAAAGTCAACTGCCTCCCCATGTCACCGCCTCATGGTCGTTATAATGCGAGCCTCATCTCGCAAGAGACTATCCGGCGATTCGGAAAAAGATGAGGCGTGAGCGAGGTCAGAGTGTGGTTTGCGGTTTCGACCACTTGCTCGCTGTCCTGGCGGCGGTCTCTATTGCTCCACGGTTGGGCGTGCCCGGCGGGACGAGCCAGCTTCCACCGACGCACGGCACCGCGTCGAGCGCGAGCCATTCGGGCGCCGTTGCCTGCGTGATTCCCCCGGTTGGACAGAAGCGGCATTGGCGGAAGGGGGCAGCGAGGGCCTTGAGCGCGGGAATTCCCCCTGCGGCCACGGCCGGAAAAAACTTGAATCGGCTAAAGCCAAGGTTCAGCCCGCGCATGATGTCGGACGCCGTGGCGACACCCGGCAGAAACGGGATTTCCGCCTCGATCGCCGCCCTTGCCAATGGGTCTGTGAGTCCTGGCGCGACGATAAAGCGCGCCCCCGCTTCGATGGCCGCCTCCAGATCCTGTTTGTTCAGAACCGTGCCCGCGCCCACGACGGCGTTTTTCACCTTGGCGATCTCGCGGATTGCGTCCAAGGCGACGGGCGTTCGCAGCGTGACCTCGAGCGCGCGCAGGCCGCCGGCGATCAGCGCTTCCGCGATAGGGCGAGCAAAGGCGGCATCGCCGATAACGAGCACCGGGATGACCGGCGCCAGCCCCAGGACGAAGTCGACGTCTTTCATTGAGCGTGCTGCTCGGCGAAGGCGGCGGCGGCGCCGAAGAGTCCCGGCTGGGGATGGGTGATGATCTTGACGGGAATGGCGGACAGCATCCGCTCGAAGCGGCCTTTGGCGGTGAACCGGCCGCTGAAGCCCGAGCGCGGCAACAGACCGGCGACCCGCAAGCCAAGTCCCCCCGCGATGACGACGGCATTCGCGCCATGCGCCAATGCGATGTTGCCGGCGACACTGCCGAGGATCAGACAGAAGCGATCGAGCGCCACGATCGCCAACGGGTCTCGGCCCTCGAGCGCCGCCGTCCAAAGCTCTCTGTTGTCTCCGCTTTCGACCGTGCGGCCTTCGATGGCGGCCAGCGTCTCGTAGATATTCGCAAGCCCGGATCCCGACACCAGCCGCTCCACCGAAACCCGGCCATAGCGCTTTCGCAAGACGGCAAGGATCATGTCCTCGATTTCGTCAACAGGAGCGAAGTCGATGTGGCCGCCTTCGCACTCGATGACATGGTGGTGCCCGTCGCGGCGCAGCACCTGCGCCACGCCGAGGCCGCTGCCTGGGCCGACGATACTGATGACGCCGTGCTCGGGCAGGGGAACGTCCGGCCCGCAGAGGTGACCCAAATGTTCCGGACCGACTCGGATGACGGTATGGCCGATCGCGCCGAAATCGTTGATCAGGGTGAGCAGGTCGAGACCAAGGCTGTTGCCGATCGTCGCCGGTCGGATGACCCAAGGATTGTTGGTCAGCTTCAGCATGTCGCCGGTAATGGGCGAAGCGATCGCGATCGCAGCCGCGCGCGGCAAAGCGCGGCCCAATTGTGCGCCGAAACTCTCCCACGCGGTCTGCAAGCTTGCATGGTCCGTCGTCCGAAGCGTGACCGCCTCGCCCAAATTGGTCACTCGGCCCCGTGCAACGTCGGCAAGCGCAAACCGGGCGTGGCTCCCGCCGATATCGGCTGCGACCAGTTCCATCACAATCCCGCCGCCGCGAGGATCGCCGATGCGCCTTTCTCCGCTCCATCGGCGCCGTGACGCATCAAGGCGAACAATTCTCGCCCTGTGCCGAACGGCGGCGGCGGCGCAGCGACCGGCCCGCGCATCTCCCACTCTCCGTCTTCGATCTGTGCGGTGAGTTCTCCGCGGCGGGCACACAGCCGGACAACGTCGCCGTCGCGGAGTTTTGCCAGCGGGCCGCCGTCGAGCGCCTCGGGACTGACATGGATCGCGGCGGGCACCTTGCCGGACGCGCCCGACATCCGCCCGTCGGTGACGAGCGCCACGCGGAAGCCGCGGTCCTGCAACACGGCGAGCGAAGGCGTGAGCTTGTGCAGCTCCGGCATGCCGTTGGCGCGCGGTCCCTGAAAGCGGACGACCACCACCACATCGCGATCGAGCTCGCCCGCCTTGAATGCGGCGAGCACCGCGTCCTGATCGGAGAAGATCCGCGCCGGTGCTTCGATCGTCCATCGCGACGGATCGACCGCGCTGGTTTTGAAGGTCGCGCGGCCGAGATTGCCCTGAACGAGACGCATGCCGCCATCCGGATTGAACGGCTCGGATGCCGACCGCAGCAAGGTCTCGTCGCGCGAGGCGCGCGGCGCCTGCTCCCAGATCACTATGTCGCCGTCCAGCTTGGGTTCACGGGCATAGTCCGCGAAATTCTCGCTTCCCACGGTGAGAATGTCGCGATGAAGCAATCCTGCATCGAGCAGAGTGGCGATCGTGAACGCCATCCCGCCCGCCGCCTGGAAGTCGTTCACATCACCCGAACCGTTGGGATAGATCCGCGCGATGAGAGGCACGGCCGCCGAAAGCCGGTCGAGGTCTTCCCAGTCGATGCTGATCCCGGCCGCGCGCGCGATTGCCGGCAAATGAAGCGCATGGTTGGTCGAGCCGCCGGTGGCAAGAAGGCCGACCGCGG
>DATEMT010000189.1:0-2206 GCA_035275445.1 Methyloceanibacter sp.
CAGCAGCGCGTGGCGCTCGCCCGCGCGATTGCGCCGCGCCCGAGCGTGCTGCTCATGGATGAGCCGTTCTCCGGGCTCGACTCCCGTCTCCGCGAGCAGATGCGCGAGGAGACGCTCGCCATCCTGCATGAGACCCGCGCCACCGCGATCGTGGTCACCCACGACGCCGAGGAGGCCATGCGCATGGGCGATCGCGTGGCGCTGATGCGTCAGGGGCGGATCGTGCAGACCGGCAAGGCGCTCGATCTTTACCGCGCGCCCAAGGACATTCTCGCCGCGCGCACCTTCTCCGAGTTGAATGAGCTTGCCGCGCGCATCGAAGGCGGAGATGCCGCGACCCCGCTCGGCCGCTTCGCCTCAAACGGCGTGCCCGACGGCGCCGATGCGATCGTTTGCGTGCGCCAGCGCGGCGTGCGCCTGCGCAAGCCGGGGCAGGGCGTGCCGGGGCGTGTTCTCGATGCCCGTTTCCTCGGCGATGTCGCCTTGGTCGAAGTCGCGGTTCAGGGGCTCGATGCGCCGCTCTTCGCTCGGGTCGCCGAAAGCGATGTTCCGCCGCAAGGCGCCGAAGTCGGCGTCGTCATCGAACCGGGCGCGGTCCTCGTCTTCGCCGCCGGCAACGGTGCCCGGCCAGCCGCTTGAATCCGAGGAAAATTCGCTCGCTTGCGACCGCCATCGCTTTGCTGCCATAGTATTTGGCGAGAAACCGGAGCGCGCCCGAAGACCCTGAAACGGCCTTGGCGCGATGGAGATTCGCAATGGGATTGAGCTGGTCGCACATTCTGATCGTCCTTGTGCTCTTCGTGCTGCTGTTCGGACGCGGCAAGATTTCCGAGCTGATGGGCGACGTTGCCCAAGGCATCAAGAGCTTCAAGAAGGGGATGACGGACGACGAGGAGGCGGCCGCTGCGCCGACCGCCGCGCCGACCAAGGTCATCGAGCACAACGGCGCGAAACCGACTGCCAAATCCGCCTCCCGCGCCAAAGCCCCGCGCAAGCAGAAAACGGGCTAGAGGCTCGCGAATTCCCGCGACCGTTTTCGAGGCCTCGCGGCCTTCGCCTGAAGAGCGCAAATGTTCGATATCGGTTGGTCTGAGCTTCTCGTCATCGCCGTGGTCGCGATCGTCGTGGTCGGGCCCAAGGAACTGCCCAAGCTGATGCGGAGCTTCGGCCACTACGCCGGCAAGTTCCGTCGGGCGGCGGCCGAGTTCCGCCGCCAGTTCGACGATGCCATGCGCGAGGCCGAGCTCGACGAGGTAAGGCAGGCGATCGAGAGCGTGCGGACCGAGACGCGCGTGCTCGAGGACAAGCCGCCGCTGGGCCAGCCGCTCATGGTCGAAGGACCGCCAACGCCAACGCCGCCGGCGCCTCAGCAACCAACGCCAACGCCGGCGCAACCGGTTGAGGCGAAGCCGGCGGCGAAGACGCCGCGCAAGCGGGCCGCCAAAGCCAAAGCGCCGGCCAAGCGCAGCAAGAACGGCGCGGAGCCCGCGCCATGACCGACGACGATATCGAAGCGAGCAAGGCGCCGCTCATCGAGCATCTGATCGAGCTCAGGCGGCGGCTCATTTGGGCGCTGCTTGCGATCTTCGTCGCCTTTCTCGTGTGCTTCTGGTTCGCGAAGCCGATCTATAATCTTCTGCTGTTCCCCTACCGGCTCGCGGCGGGCACCGACGCGCCCATCGAGATGATCTATACCGCGCCGCAGGAATTCTTCTTCACTCAGGTCAAGCTTGCTTTGTTCGGCGCCGTGTTCATCGCCTTTCCGGTGATTGCCACGCAGATCTACATGTTCGTGGCGCCCGGGCTCTATCGCAACGAACGCAAGGCGTTCCTCCCGTTTTTGGTCGCCACTCCGGTCCTGTTCCTGCTCGGGGCGGCGCTCGTCTATTTCGTGGCGATGCCGCTCGCCATGAAGTTCTTCCTGTCGATGCAGCAGACCGGCGACCAGCAGGTGCAGATTCATCTCACCGCGCGCGTGAGCGAGTATCTTTCGCTGATCATGACGTTGATCCTCGGCTTCGGCATCTGCTTCCAGCTTCCGGTCGTGCTGACGCTTCTCGCCCGGGCGGGGCTGATAACCGCCGACACGCTCAAACGCTATCGCCGCCACGCGATTTTCGCCGTGTTCGTGGTCGCCGCCGTGCTGACACCCCCCGATCCGATCAGCCAGATCGCGCTCGCGCTGCCGACCATCCTGCTCTACGAG
>DATEMT010000190.1:0-5771 GCA_035275445.1 Methyloceanibacter sp.
CCTTCCCCTTCACGCTGCTCAACCGCTTCCCCGTTCTCCGCCGTTTGCCGGCGCGGCTCATCGGCATGGGCTTCCGCCCCGAGCATGTGAAGACGCCGGAAATTTCTTAAGGGGCGCTTCCCCGCTTCCTTTCGTCATTCCGGCGCAAGCCGGAATCCAGAATGACAATGCACAGGACCTTATGACTCTGGACCCCGGCTTTCGCCGGGGTGACGGGTGAGGTCAGAACATCGCCGGGTGGACGGGTGAGATCAGAACATCGCCGGGTGGACGCGGTCCGGCGGCGCGTGGCCGTCGAGGAAGGTCTTGATGTTGATGATGACCTTCTCGCCCATATCGACGCGGCCTTCGAGCGTGGCCGAGCTCATATGCGGCAGCACCACCACTTTGCTGCTCTTGAGCAGCTTGGGATTGACCGCGGGCTCGTGCTCGAACACGTCGAGGCCGGCGCCGGCAAGCTCGCTGTTCTCGATCATGCGCGCGAGCGCGTTTTCGTCGATCACTTCGCCGCGCGCGGTGTTGACGATATAGGCGGATGGTTTCATCAGCGCGAGCCGGCGCGCCGACAGCAAGTGATAGGTCGCGGGCGTATGCGGGCAATTGATCGAGATGATGTCCATGCGCGCGAGCATTTGGTCGAGACTGTCCCAATAGGTGGCCTCGAGCGTCTTTTCGATGTCGGGGGTCACCCGCCGCCGGTTGTGATAATGGATCTGAAGGCCGAAGGCCTTGGCGCGCTTGGCCACGGCTTGGCCGATCCGCCCCATGCCGACGATGCCGAGCCTCTTGCCGTAGATGCGATGCCCGAGCATCCAGGTCGGCGACCATCCGTGCCAGCCGTTACCGTCGTCCTTCAGCAGCGCCGCGCCCTCCGTCAGCCGCCGCGGCACGGCGAGGATCAGCGCCATGGTCATGTCGGCGGTGTCCTCGGTCAGGACGCCCGGCGTGTTGGTGACGAGGATCGAGCGGTTTCGCGCCGTCTCCAGATCGATATTGTCGACGCCGGTACCGAATTGGGCGATCAGCTTGAGGTTGGCGCCGGCCTGGCTCAGCACCCCCCGGTCGATGCGGTCGGTGACGGTCGGCACCAGCACGTTGGCGCTCTTGGCGGCGTCGATCAGCTCCTCGCGCGTGAACGGCTTGTCGTCGAGATTGAGCTTTGCGTCGAAAAGCTCCCTGAGGCGCGTCTCCACCACGTCCGGGAGCTTGCGCGTGACAATGACGATGGGTCGTTCAGCCATGACCGGTCCAGTTAGGATTTTGGGCGGGAGGCAGGCCTTCCGCGGGCAATTCGGCCGCTCTGGGGGAGCGTTCCGCCCTGTCTAACAGAAGCGGCTTTGCGAGATAAAGTGTCATCTTGGCTTAAGGCCACGATCCATTCACTTTTCTGGAGCATTGAGGGAGAAGGCGCCCCGATTCGGGGGACGGCAGGCGCTCCCGGCGCCAGGCGAGGGTAAACGGTGAGGCAGCGGCGTTTGATCGGGATTGCGGCGTTCGTGGCGCTGATCTTTGCCGCATCGAGCGAAGGCCTGGCCGTCGATGGCGGCGGCAAAGCGGACGGGGCAACCTCCGGCAGGCCCGCGCTCCCGGTGCCGCGCTTCGTCAGCCTGAAATCCGACAAGGTCAATGTGCGCCGTGGACCGAGCACCGACCAGGCGATCGTCTGGGTGTTCTCCCGGGCCGGCCTCCCCGTCGAGATCATCGCCGAGTCGGAGAACTGGCGCCGCGTCCGCGACAGCGAGGGGGCGGATGGCTGGGTCTTTCACAGCATGCTCAGCGCGCGGCGCACCGCGCTCGTCGCGCCATGGACCAAGGGCGAGGGCAGCGTTCCTCTCTACGATTCGAAATCGACCGGCTCGCGCGCCGTCGCCGCGCTTCAAGCCGGCGTGCTCGGCAGCGTGCTGTCCTGCGACGGCGAGTGGTGCAACATGTCGGTCGATGACTATTCCGGCTATGTGCAGCAGGACAAGCTGTGGGGCGTCTATCGCGGCGAGGAAGTCAAGTAGCGGCGAAGCGTCAGCGCTTGTCGGTCAGGCGCACCAGCACATCGACGCGCGAAATCACCGTGCCCTCGGGCGCCTCCGGCAACCCCTCGATGCGGATCGATCCGGTGGCGATGTCCAAAAGCCTGCCGGAATGCTCGCAGAAGAAATGGTAGTGGTTGGAGGTGTTGGTGTCGAAATACGCCTTGGCGCCTTCCACCGCGACCTCGCGCAGCATTCCCACCGCGGTAAACTGGTGCAGCGTGTTGTACACGGTCGCGAGCGACACGCGTACTTTGCGTGCCAAGGCCTCCTCATGCAGCAGCTCCGCCGTGACGTGGCGATCGCCGCCGGCGAAGAGGAGATGGGCGAGCGCAACGCGCTGACGCGTGGGCCGCAAGCCTGCCTGGCGCAGGATCTTGGCGACGTCTGCCAGCGTGGGCTCGGCTGGCGATCGATATGGGACCGAAGGCGTCCGCTGCATCCCAGTGACCATTTGCGATGAAACCTGAGCGAATATAGGGGCAAACCCCGTCCTGCCGCAACGCCGCCGCGTTGACCCGCATGAGGCACACCGTAGCGGCAAAGGCGGCCTTCCAAGCGCCACAGATTCGGCTGAAATTCCCCATGCGCGGCGGGCTTTTGAAGGGCCGCCGTCTGTGTTAGGAAACCTCCTTCGCTGGCCGGGAGAAAGCTCAAGCAAATCTATGCCGGAATCTATGCCAGAGCGGCGGGATCAATTCGACTACGAGGAGCTTCTCGCCTGTGCTCGCGGCGAGCTGTTCGGCCCGGGTAACGCGCAGTTGCCGCTGCCGCCGATGCTGATGTTCGACCGCATCAGCGAGGTCAGGGAAGAGGGCGGCGAGCATGGCTGGGGACGGATCGTCGCCGAGCTCGACGTGAAGCCGGACCTCTGGTTCTTCCCCTGCCACTTCAAGGGCGATCCGGTCATGCCCGGCTGCCTCGGGCTCGACGCGCTGTGGCAGCTGCTCGGCTTCTTTCTCGGCTGGCTCGGCGCACCCGGCAAGGGCCGCGCCTTGAGCGTCGGCGAGGTCAAGTTTTCGGGCATGGTGTTGCCGACGATGAAGAAGCTCGAATATGTCGTCGAACTGAAGCGCGTCATTCGGCGCAAATTCACCCTTGGCACCGGCGACGGCTGGTTGAAAGCCGACGGCGCGACTATCTATACCGCCAAGGACCTTCGCGTCGGCCTGTTCCAGGAAGGCGCCGCCGCGCCCGCCGGTGTCTGATCGTGTCAGCACGCAACGGCACCCGCCTCCTTAGGATTTTGACCCGATGAAACGTGTCGTCGTGACGGGGATGGGCATCGTGTCCTCCATCGGCAACAGCGCCCAGGAGGTGCTCGCCTCCTTGCGCGAAGCGAAGTCGGGTATCGTCAAGGCCGACGACTATGCCGAGCTCGGCTTCCGCTGCCAGGTGCATGGCGCGCCCAAGCTCGACTGGGAAGGCATGATCGACCGCAAGGTGCGCCGCTTCATGGGCGCGGGCGCAGCCTGGAACTACCTCGCCATGGAGCAGTCGATCCGCGATGCAGGTCTCGAACAGGACGACGTCTCCAACGAGCGCACCGGCCTCATCATGGGTTCGGGCGGACCCTCGACCCGCGCCATCGTCGGCGCCGCCGACACTACGCGCGAGAAGGGCCCGAAAAAGGTCGGACCGTTCGAGGTGCCGAAAGCCATGTGCTCGACCAACTCGGCTACGCTCTCCACCCCCTATCACATCAGAGGCGTGAGCTACTCGATCTCGTCCGCCTGCTCGACCTCGGCCCACTGCATCGGCAACGGCGCCGAGCTCATTCAATTGGGCAAGCAGGACATCGTCTTCGCCGGCGGCGGCGAGGAGCTGGACTGGACGCTGTCGGTGCTGTTCGACGCCATGAACGCCATGTCCTCCGACTTCAACGACCGGCCCGAGGCCGCAAGCCGCGCCTACGACGTGAACCGCGACGGTTTCGTCATCGCCGGCGGGGCGGGCGTTGTCGTTCTGGAGGAGCTCGAGCACGCGAAGGCGCGCGGCGCCCGCATCTATGGCGAGTTGGCCGGTTACGGCGCCACCTCCGACGGCCATGACATGGTGCAGCCGTCGGGCGAGGGCGCGGCGCGCTGCATGCGCATGGCCATGCGCAATGTCGACGGCATCGACTACATCAATCCGCATGCCACTTCGACGCCGATCGGCGACGTGAAGGAAATCGAAGCGATCCGCGAGGTGTTCGGCGACAAATGCCCGCCGATCAGCGCGACCAAGTCGCTCACCGGCCATTCGCTCGGCGCGGCCGGCGCGCACGAGGCGATTTACTCGCTGCTGATGATGAACAACGGTTTCATTTGCGAGTCCGCCAATATCGAGACCATCGACCCTGCGGTCGCCGACATGCCGATCGTACGCAAGCGCCGGGATGATGTCACCATCGACTGCGTGATGTCGAACAGCTTCGGCTTCGGCGGCACCAATGCGACGCTGGTCTTTCGCCGGTTCGACGGCTGAGTTGCTGGAACAATGTGGCTTCAGGAATAGGCAGAGTAAGCACCATGGCTACACCGAAAGACATCGCTAAGCCCGCGCCGCTGATGGCCGGAAAGAGAGGGTTGGTGATGGGCGTCGCCAACGACCGGTCGATCGCCTGGGGCATCGCCCGGGTGCTGCACGGCCAGGGCGCCGAGCTTGCCTTCTCTTATCAAGGCGGGGCGTTCGGACGGCGCGCGGTCCCGCTCGCCGAAGCCATCGGCGCCAAGATCATCGTCGAAGCCGATGTCGAGAACTTGAAGAGCGTCGAGCGCGTGTTCGAGGCGATCGCAGAGAAGTGGGGTTCGCTCGATTTCGTCGTGCACGCGCTTGCGTTTTCCGACCGCAACGAGCTCAAGGGCCGTTATTGCGATACGACCCGCAAGAACTTCGAGCACACCATGGTCATCTCGTGCTTCTCCTTTACCGAGATTTGCAAGCTCGCGTCCGGGCTGATGCCGTCGGGCGGCTCGCTGCTGACGCTGACCTATGGCGGCTCGACGAGGGTGGTGCCCTGCTACAACGTGATGGGCGTGGCGAAGGCCGCGCTCGAGGCGAGCGTGCGCTACCTCGCCTCCGATTTCGGCACGCAAGGGATCAGGGTCAACGCGCTCTCGGCCGGGCCGATGCGGACGCTTGCCGGCGCCGGCATTTCCGATGCGCGCACGCTGTTCCACTTCCAGCAGCGCCACGCCCCGATGCGCCGCTCGCCCACGCTCGACGAGGTCGGCGGCGCCGCCCTCTATCTCCTCTCGGATCTGTCGGGCGCGGTCACGGGCGAGGTCCATTTCGTCGATTGCGGCTATTCGACCATCGCCATGCCGAGCATGGGCGCGCTGAAGCTCATCGAGCAGGTCGACGAGGGCGAGCGCGCCGCCGACAAGGCGCCCCCGCGCGAGGCGGCTCAATAAAAGTTAATTCCTGCCGATATTGACAGCGCCGTGGCCGCCAACAATGGTACGCGTCCGAAAAGCGCACGAGGCCTCGAGACGGATGTCGCCGTCAGGCCGGTAAGTAGGAGAATGGCATGGCCGAACTCGTCGTCATGGTGTGTCTCCTGGCCACGCCCGACAAGTGCCAGGAGTTCAATGTGCCCGGGGCCTCGACCGGGGACGTCGTGACTTGCATCCGGCAAGGCGGCGACAAATCCACCGAGTGGCAGAAGCAGAACACCCAATATTTCGTCATCGGCTGGCGCTGCGTGATGAACAAGGACGCCAAGCAATAAGGGGCGCGAACGCCGCGCCCCTCGAAACTTGC
>DATEMT010000191.1:0-5803 GCA_035275445.1 Methyloceanibacter sp.
CCACCTGCGGCTTGACGTTGTGCCATCTCAGATTGCGCAACGCGTTGACCTGAATCTCCGAGTCGAAATGCCCGATATTGCAGACGATGGCGCGATCCTTCATTTGCCGCATATGGTCGATGGTGATGACGTCCTTGTTGCCGGTGGCGGTGACGAAGATGTCGGCGCGCGGCGCCGCGTCCTCCATCGTCGTCACTTCGTAGCCTTCCATCGAAGCCTGTAGCGCGCAGATCGGGTCGATCTCCGCGACGAGAACCCGGCAGCCGGCGTTGCGCAGGCTCGCGGCCGAGCCCTTGCCGACATCGCCGAAGCCCGCGACCATCGCCACCTTGCCCGCCATCATCACGTCGGTGCCGCGCCTGATGCCGTCGACCAGGCTCTCGCGGCAGCCATAGAGATTGTCGAATTTCGACTTGGTGACGCTGTCGTTGACGTTGATGGCGGGGAACAGAAGCGTGCCTTTCTTCTGCATCTCGTAGAGACGGTGCACTCCGGTCGTGGTCTCCTCGGTCACGCCGCGGACGTTCTTGGCGATCGTCGAGTACCAGCCGGGGCGCTCTTTCAGCCGCCGCTTTATCGCGGCGTAGACGACTTCCTCTTCTTCGTTGGTCGGCTTGTCGAGAAACTCGGTGTCGCCGCTCTCGGCCCGCACGCCGAGATGGATCAGGAGCGTGGCGTCGCCGCCGTCGTCGAGGATCATGTTGGGCGTGCCACCGTCGTCCCATTCGAAGATGCGATGGGTGAAGTCCCAATACTCCTCGAGCGTCTCGCCCTTGAAGGCGAACACGGGCACGCCGGTGGCGGCGACGGCGGCCGCGGCGTGGTCTTGGGTCGAGTAGATGTTGCACGAGGCCCAGCGGATGCCGGCGCCGAGCGCGGCAAGCGTCTCTATGAGAACCGCGGTCTGGATGGTCATGTGCAGCGAGCCGGCGATACGGGCGCCTTTCAGCGGCTGCTTCGCCGCGTACTCGGCCCGGACCGCCATCAGACCCGGCATCTCGGTCTCGGCGATGGCGATTTCCTTGCGGCCCCAATCGGCGAGCCCGATATCCTTGACGTGGTAGTTCATACCGCTCCGTGCCTTCCGTTCCGATAAAGATATAAAGAAGTCCTTATATCCTATTCGAGCGCCGCGGAGTCAAGGGCTGAGGCGGGTCAAAGGTCGCGCGGCGGCTGGTCGAACCTCAGTCCTCTTCGCCGAAGCCGCCTTCGACGAGCGCGATCAGCGCTTCGAGCGCGGTCTCGGCTTCCGGCCCTTCGGCTTCGATCAGGATGGTGTGGCCTTGGCCCGCGGCGAGCATCATCAGCCCCATGATCGAAGTCCCGCCCACGGTGTGGCCCTCGCGGGTCACGCGCACCTTGGCGCTGAAGCCGGCGGCACAGCGCACGAATTGCGCCGAGGCGCGCGCATGCAGCCCCTTCTTGTTGGGAATGGTGACCTCGGCGAAGCAGGGGCCGGCTTTTGTCGTGTCGCGCACCAGGTCCACGCTCTATTTGGCCGCGAGGATCTGGCTCGCGACGCTGATATATTTGCGTCCGGCTTCCTGCGCCAGCGTAATGGCCTCTTGCAGCCTGCACCCGTTTCGGATGGTTGCGAGCTTGACCAGCATCGGCAGATTGACGCCGGCGATCACCTCGACATTCGAGCGCTCCATGGCCGAGATGGCGAGATTGGACGGCGTGCCGCCGAACATGTCGGTGAGCACGATGACGCCGTCGCCGGTATCGACGCGGGCGAGCGCCGTCAGCATGTCGCTGCGGCGAAGGTCGAGATCGTCGTCGGGTCCGATCGAGATCGTCTCGATCTGCTCTTGCGGACCGACCACGTGCTCGAGCGCGGCACGAAATTCGTGCGCGAGCCTGCCATGCGTGACGATGACGACGCCGATCATGCCGTTCCTTGCTTCGGGCCCCTCCGGCCAAAGGCCGCTATCTTTCTCACGGTTGGGGTGGTGCGCAAGTCCGATCCTAGCTTTATTTGGGGTTGACGGGCGTTGCCAGGAAGAGCGCGGTTTTGACTTTCAGCGCTGCCGAGGCTTCGAACGGCGCGAGTTTCAGCACCGGCAGCGCGATTCCCGCGATCTCGGTCCGCTCCCAAGGCTCGGGCGCCATGCGAGGTACGTCTTTGGCGTCCACGAGATCGCATACGAGGTGAAGCGCGGCTTGCCTGAGGAACGGCATCTCCACGATGCCGATCCCGCGCAACTCGATCTTCCCGGCAAGCGTCGGAGGCGGCGAGGCGATCAAGGCGCCGCTCTCGTCGGCAGCGACGAAGACCTGATCGTCGGCGACCAGCATCGGCCGCGCTTCGTCGTCGGGACGGAGCCAGAGAAATCGCAAGGCCAGATCCGACTTGCCGGCGCCCGGCTCCCCGCGCAGCAAGACCGCCCGTCGCCCGAAAGCGACGCAAGTGCCATGGACGAGCTCGCGCGCCACTCTCGATCACGCCCCTTTGGTCGTATCGGTCAGGTTGCGGGCAGCCTGATGACGAAGCGTCCGCCGCCGCTCTTTTTCCCGCCGGAATCCGCCATGCCGTCCGAAGCGGCGGCGAGGGGACGGTTTTCGGCGTAGAGGCGGCCGCCATGGGCGCCCACGATCTGGCGCGAGATGTTGAGGCCAAGTCCGGAATTCTGGCCGAAGCTCTCCTGCGGCCGGTCGGTGTAGAAGCGCTCGAAGATGCGCTCGAGATTCTCCGCAGGAATCCCCGGGCCTTCGTCCTCGACCACGATCACGATTTCGGAACCGACCCGCCGCGCCGCGACCGTGACCTTTCCGCCCGGGGGCGAGAACGAGATGGCGTTGTCGAGCAGGTTGACGATGATCTGGCTGAGGCGGCTGTCGTGACCGGTGACGCGATAGGGATGCGCCCCCGCGGCGTAGGCGATCTCGAAGGTGACCCCTTGCGTGTCGCCGCGATGGACGTCGTTGAACAGCGAAACCGTGGCGCGGATCAGGTCGGCCATGTCGACCGGCTTCGCATCCTCGCGCGCGAGCTCGGCGTCGAGGCGCGAGGCGTCGGAGATGTCGCTGATGAGACGGTCGAGCCGCTTCACGTCATGCTGGATGATCTCCAACAGCCGCTGCTTCGACTCCTCGTTCTTGACCAAGGGCAGGGTTTCGGTCGCACTGCGCAACGAGGTGAGCGGGTTCTTCAACTCGTGCGCCACATCGGCGGCGAAGCTCTCGATCGCGTCGATCCGCTTATAGAGGGCGTTGGTCATGTCGCGCAGCGCGCCGGAAAGATGGCCGATCTCGTCGGTACGGTCGGTGAAGTCCGGGATCTCGGCGCGGGCTCTCACGCTGTGGCGCACGCGCTCGGCCGCCGAGGACAGCCGCTGCATGGGCCCGGCAATCGTGTTGGCGAGGATCACCGACAGCACGATGGTGATGGCCGCGGCGAACAGCGAGACCCGGACGATGCCCCAGCGCTCCGCCGCGACGATATTGTCGATGTCGCCGCCGCGCGTGGACAGGAGCAGCACGCCCAGCACGGCGCGCATGCGCTGGATCGGCACCGCGACCGACACCACCATCTCGCCCTTGTCGTTGATCCTGACGATCGGCACCGACGCTCCTGTCAATGCCGTCGCGACCTCGGGATAGGCGAGCCCGTTTGCGCCGCCGATCTCGGTGTAGAGCGGCAGATCGTATTGCCGCATGCGCGTCTTGACCCTCTGCCAGAACCGCGTGAGCGCGTCGGGCTCCTTGGCTGCCGGCGGCGGCAGGTCGTAGCGCAGCACTTCGCCCCGCGAATAGAACGTATCGGAGTCGAGGATCAGCGCCCCGTCGCGATTGTAGATGCGGGCGCGGCTTCCGGTCGGCTTCACGAGCGGGCGCAAGATCGGAGCGGCGCGTTCGGGGTCGATGGTGAATTCGAGCGAGTTCGCCAGCGCGTCGCTGGCGGCGCCGGGTGCGCCCTGTTCCGCCTCGAGCAGCTTTTCCGGGTCGAGCGGCACTTCGTCGGTATCGACGCCGGCGGAGGCGGCAATGGCGCGGGCGATGATCTCCCCTTGCGTGAGCAGGCTCTGCACCTTGGCGTCGATCAGCCCGGCGCGGAATTGATTGAGATAGAGAATGCCCGAGACGAGGATGGCGAGCCCGATCAGGTTGAGCACGACGATCCGCCGCGTCAGGCTGGAAAAGCCGTGGCGGAAGGGCAGGTACTCCGCGAGCCAAGAGACGGCCTTGCCGGCACGCTCGCGCCCGGCCTTGAGCAGCCGGAGCAGGCGCTGCCAAAGCGTTGCCGCCTCAGGCCGTTGCCAGGACCTGTCGGCCTCGACCGTCATCGGCCGTATCCGTCACTCTTTGAATCGATAGCCAACGCCATAAAGCGTCTCGATCACGTCGAAGCTTGAATCGACAGCCTTGAACTTCTTGCGCAAGCGCTTGATGTGGCTGTCGATGGTGCGGTCATCGACATAGACCTGGTCATCGTAAGCCGCATCCATGAGCGCGTCGCGGCTCTTGACCACGCCGGGCCGGGCGGCGAGCGATTGCAGGATCAGGAATTCGGTGACGGTCAAGGTCACGGGGCGATTGTCCCAGACGCAAGTGTGGCGCTCCGGGTCCATCTTGAGCTTGCCGCGCTCGAGCACTTTTGACTTGTCCTCGACCACGGCTGTCGTATCGCGGGGCTGGGCCCGCCGGAGCACCGCCTTGACGCGTTCCACCAGGAGCCGCTGCGGAAACGGTTTGCGGATGAAATCGTCGGCGCCCATCTTGAGGCCGAACAATTCGTCGATCTCCTCGTCCTTCGAGGTGAGGAAGATAACCGGCAGTTCGCTCCGCTGGCGGAGCCGCCGCAACAGCTCCATGCCGTCCATGCGCGGCATCTTGATGTCGAGGATGGCAAGGTCGGGCGGGCTCTCGGCGAAGCCGTCCAAAGCGCTTGCGCCGTCGTTATAGGTCTGTGTCTTGTAACCCTCCGCCTCGAGTACCATGCGCAAGGAGGTCAGAATGTTACGGTCGTCATCGACAAGTGCGATCGTTGGCATTGTGGGGGCCCCTTGCGGGATTCGCGTTGATTAAGATGGTGGGGTTAATGGCTGCGGTTAATTGTGGCAGCTTTGGGGCGCAGGTCGCCACCCGTGACCTCCAGGTGCAACATATATCATGATGGCGCAAGTAAATAAGTCGATGGAAATCCCCGAGAGATTCGCCCTTGCGCGGTCCGCGCGCGGCCTCTTCCGCCGTGCTTTCAAGGGGTCGCTGGCGACGATCGACCGCGCCGGCGGTTATCCTTACGCGTCCCTTATCACGCTCGCCACCGATGCATCCGGCGCCCCGACTTTCCTTATTTCCACGCTCGCCCGTCATACCGCCAATCTCGCGGCGGACGCCCGTGCCTCGGTCCTGATCGATGAGACGAGCGCGCTCGCCGATCCCCTGCAAGGGGCGCGGATCACGCTCCATGGCCGGGCCGCGCCTGCGACCGATGACGCGGTGAAGCGGCGCTTTCTCGCCCGGCATCCCGAGGCCGAATTCTACGCGGGCTTTCCCGATTTCGCCTTCTGGCGCCTCGAGGTCGAAGGCGCCCACTTTATCGGCGGCTTCGGCCGCATCTTCGACCTTGCCCCGGACGAGCTTCTGCTCAGCCTCGACGGCGCGGACGCTTTGGTGGCGGCCGAGCCCGGGATTGTCGCGCACATGAACCAAGACCACGCCGATGCGCTCGACCTTTACGCGACAGCCCTTGCCGGCGCTTCCGCCGGAGGCGGCTGGCGCATGACCGGCATCGATCCGGAAGGGTTCGATATGGTGCGCGAGGGCGCGGCTTTGCGGGTTCCGTTCGCCGAGCGCATCG
>DATEMT010000192.1:0-8088 GCA_035275445.1 Methyloceanibacter sp.
ACGTTCAGCTTCGCCCGGTCGATCGACCCCAAGGCTTGGCTCCGTCCCAGACGGCGGCGGCAATAGTCTTCCGATTCCCATGCCTTCAATGTCGCCAGCACTTGCGCCGCAAAGGCTTCATGAATCTCATAATAATCAAAGTCCTGTAGCGCAAGCCCGGTTTGCTCGAGCAGATCGCTCACGGCAACCGTCGGCGCCATCAGAAGTCCTTCACCTTGAACGAAATCTACGGCGGAAGTGCGGCCCATAGCGAGGTAAGCCTGGATCGGAATCCCTCGCTTTTCCGCCCATTCTTCCGAGGCGAGGAGGACCGCCGCCGCCCCGTCGGTAAGCGGTGTGGAATTGGCCGCAGTGATCGTTCCGGTTGAGCGGTCGAAAACCGGCTTCAGCTCGGCCATTTTCTCCAGCGAGATGTCTTCGCGGATGTTGTTGTCCCGGAACACGCCGGCGAACGGGATCACGAGGTCGTCCATGAAACCGTCGTCGTAGGCGGCGGCCGCCTTCTTGTGGCTCTCATAGGCGAGGCGATCCTGGGCCTCGCGGCCGATCCCCCATTCCTTCGCCATCAACTCGCAATGTTCTCCCATGCCGAGCCCGGTGCGGGGTTCGGCGGTCGCAAGCGGTTGAGGGGCGAGCTCGGCCGGGGCAAAGCCTTTGAACGCGGCCGCTTTCTGGCCGAAGCCGCGCGCCCGCGACAAGGCGACGAGACGCTGGGCGAATTTGCGCTGGAACACGATCGGCGCGTCGCTCGTCGTGTCCGAGCCGAAGGCGATGCCCGACTCGATCTGTCCGGTGGCGATCTTGGCGGCAAGGCCGAGCGCGCCCTGCAAGCTCGTGCCGCAAGCCTGCATCATGGTGATGCCTGGCGTCGTCGGCGCGAGAGCGGAGCCGATCACCGCCTCGCGGGCGAGGTTCCAGTCCTTGGCGTGGGTGACCACGGCGCCGCCGACCACCTCGTCGATATGGGCGCCGTGGAGTGAAAAGCGATCGACGAGGCCGCCCAGCGCTCCAATCAGCATGTCGAGATTGGTGAGCTCGGCGTAAGCCGTGTGCGAACGGCAAAAGGGAATGCGCGATCCCCCCAACACCGCGACGCGCCGCATCTTCGCTTCAGCCATCTCGCCCGTTTCCTGACCTATTGCGCGGCGGCCGTCGCCGCACGCTCGTTGCGCCGGTAGTGGAGCGGACCGCCGCGGAAGGGCGCAAAGCCCGTGCCGAACACCATGCCGGCATCGACGTGATCGGGGCTCGCCACCACGCGGTCCGCAAGAGCGCGCTCGGCCTCGTCGAGCATCGGTTGCACCAGCTCACGGCCGAGCCGTTCGAGCTCGGCCCGATCGTAGGCGACCGGTTCGCGCTTCGGCTTGCCCGCTTCCCACACATAAAATCCTTCGCCGGTCTTCTTCCCGAGCTTCCCCTGCCTGACGAGACCGGCGAGAACGTTGTCGCCCTCGGGCGCAAGGTTGAGCTCCTGGCCGACATGATTGGCAATGTCGAGCCCGACCATGTCCATCAGCTCGATCGGGCCCATCGGCATGCCGAATGCGAGCGCCGCCTGATCGATCTTCTCGCGCGGCTCGCCGAGCTGATAGCGGCGCACCGCCTCCATCATGTACGGCGCCAGCACGCGGTTGACGAGGAAACCCGGGCAACTCTTCACGATCAGCGGCAGCTTGGCGATGGCGGTGACGAAGGTGCAGGCCTTGCGCACGTCCTCTTCGCGTGTCCTCTCGCCACGGACGACCTCGACCAGCGGAAGCTGCGCCACGGGGTTGAAGAAATGCAAGCCGACGAGACGCCCGGGATCGCTGAGAGGCTTGGCGATGTCCTCGAGCCTGAGCGAGGACGTGTTGGTGGCGAGCACCGCGTCCGGCTTTGCTTCGCGCTCGAGCTTTTGAAACAGGTCTTGCTTGACATCGAGCTTCTCGACGATCGCCTCGATGACGACATCGGCGCGCTTGACGTACTTGCCGGAAGGATCGGCGATGAGGCGGGCGGAAGCGGTTTCGACCGCGAGCGGCGTGCGAAGATGGCGCTTGAACAGGGACTTGGCGCGGGCGAGCGCCTTGGCGATCTGCGCTTCGTCGAGATCCTGAAGGCTCGCCTGCATGCCCTGAACCGCGCACCAGGCGGCGATGTCGCCGCCCATCGTGCCGGCGCCGATGACATGAACGCGAAGCGGCTTGAACCCGGACTTGGGCGCTTCGTCCTTCAACATCTCCGACAGCTTAAACACGCGGCGCAGGTTGCGCGACGTCTCGCTCGCCATCAGCGGCGTGAACATCTCGGTCTCGGCGATGCGCATGCGCGCGGGGTCGTCGCCGTAACGCTCGAACAGGTCGATGAGGCGGAACGGCGCCGGATAATGCTCCTCGCGGACCTTCTCCGCGGCCTGGGCGCGCATGCGCTTGGCGAGCAGCCCGCGCACCGGCTGCTTGAGCATGAGCCGCTTCCACCACGGCGCGCCCGGCGACTTGCGCTTCTGCAGCACCGCCTTGCGCGCCGCCCAGCGGAGGTTGTGCCGGGTCGGCACGAGCTGATCGACGAGACCGATCGCCCGCGCCGCAGTTGGGCGCAGCATGCGGCCGGTCAGCATCGCGGTCATGGCGTCGATCGGCCCCGCGGCCGCGATTGCACGCACCGTGCCGTTCAGCCCCGGGAAGATGCCGAGCTTTACCTCGGGAAAGCCGAGCCGCGTGCCCTCCTCGCGATCGGCGATGCGCCAGTCGCAAGCGAGCGCGAGTTCTAGACCGCCGCCGAGGCAATAGCCGTGAATGGCGGCGACCACCGGCACGGGAAGCCGGTCGATCCGGTTCACGAGCTCGAGCGTCTGCCGCACCACGTCTTCGATCTTCTGCTCGGTGTCGAAGCGCTCGAACTCCCTGATATCGGCGCCGGCAATGAAGCTGCTCTCCTTGGCGCTGATCAGCACGAGCCCCTTCACCTCGCCCGACGCGGCCGCCTCTTCGACCGCCGCAACGATCTCACCGAGCTCCTCGGTCGTACGGCGCCCGAGCGAATTCATGCTCTCGCCTTCGCGGTCCACCACCGCCCAGGCGATGCCTTCGACATCGACGGTGAACCGCCAGTCCTGCAAATCGGGAAGCGTCGTCGGCATGAGCGGGCTACTCGGCGGCGATATGTTCGGGTCGGGTGGCGCCGTCTTCTGACACCGGCGAACGGCCGCGCGCAAGCTCGCCCGCGGAGAAATCGTCAACGGCGATGACGCGGGCGACGAGATCGCGAAGTTCGGCCAGCGCACGCGTTTCGCTCGCGGTGAGCACGCCTTTGGCCTCGGCCTCGGCGAGCCAGTCATGGCCGTGGAAACGCTTCACCTCGCCCTTGCGGATCGCGCGCTCGAGCTTCTTGTCGGCCTCCTCGCAGGCGACGGCCTTGGCGAGCGTGTAGTCGAGCAACCCCATCCGGTCGCGCGGATCGTCGGTGAGGTAGATGTGGCGGGTGAGACGGTCGCGGAACGCTCCGGGCTCGAGCGACGCGCGCACGATCGCCTTGCCCGCCGCGTCGCTGGCAGGCCGCCGCGTGCCCAAGGGGAAGACGAGCGGCGTCATCGCCCACGCCGCCCATCGCACCGGGAAATTCCGCAAGACGCCGAGCAGCGCCTGGTCGAAGCGATAGAGGCAGTTGCGGGCGCAAAAATCGACGAGCTTGAGATCCTCCTTGGGACGGCCGTCGTCATCGAAGCGCTTGAGCACCGAGGAGAGCAGATAGAGCTCGGTGAGCGCGTCGGCCATGCGCCCGGTGATCTTCTGCTTCACCTTCAGCCCGCCGCCGAGAAGGGCGACGGTCGCATCGGCAACGAGGGCGAAAGTGCGCGACGCCCGCGCCAGCTCGCGCCACCAACCCTTGGTATCGCCGGCATTTTGCGGCGCCGAGGCGAAAAGACCCAACGTCAGATTGTGGAACAGCGCGCCCGAGGCATTGGCGAGGGTAAAGGCGACATGGTCCTCGAAGGCGCGGGCGAAACGTTCGGTGCCGCGGTTGCGATCCTCGTCTTGCAGCGCCTCGATTTCGGTGAAGAGGTAAGGGTGACTGCGCAGCGCGCCTTGCGCGAAGGTAATCAGCGTGCGGGTGAGGATGTTGGCGCCTTCCACCGTGATCGTCACCGGCGTCATCTGATAGGCGCCCTGAAGGTAGTTGCTCGGCCCGTCGCAGATGCCCTTGCCGCCATGGATGTCGAGCGCATCGTTGATGCTCTGGCGCATGCGCTCGGTCGAAACATATTTGAGCAGAGCCGAGATCACGGCGGGCTTTTCGCCGGCGGAAACCATCGCGGCGGTGACGGCGCGGGCGGCCTCGAGCGCGTAAGCCGTCTCGATCATGCGCGCGAGCGGCTCCTCGACGCCCTCCATGAAGCCGATGGGCAGGTTGAACTGCTTTCGGATGCGGGCATAGGCCGTGCTGGTGCGGAGCAGGCCCTTGGCGGCGGCGGCGCTAGTCGCGGGAAGCGAGATGGAGCGTCCCGCGGCGAGGCAGCTCATCAGCATGCGCCAGCCCTGCCCCGCCCGCTCCGCACCGCCGATGATCCAATCGATCGGCACGAACACGTCGCGGCCGCGTGTCGGCCCGTTGGGGAAGCCGGTGCCGCCGGGAAGATGCCGCCGCCCGATCTCGACGCCCGGGTGGTCGGTCGGGATCAGCGCGAGCGTGATGCCGACGTCCTCGCCGCGGCCGAGATGGTTGTCGGGATCGAACAAGCGGAAGGCAAGGCCGAGCAGCGTGGCGTTGGGCGCAAGCGTGATGTAGCGCTTGTCCCAGGTGAGCTTGATGCCGAGCGTGTCGCGACCTTCGTGCTTGCCGCGCGCGACGATGCCGACATCGCGCATGGCGGCGGCATCCGAGCCCGAGAATGGCCCGGTCAGGGCGAAGCACGGTATCTCTTCGCCGCGGGCAAGGCGCGGGAGAAAGTGCGCCTTCTGCTCCGGCGTTCCGTATTTCTCGATCAGTTCGCCCGGACCGAGAGAATTCGGCACCATGACGATGGTGACGCCGCCGGGGCTGCGCGAGCCGATCATGCCGAGAACGAGCGATTGGGCCTGAGCAGAGAAGCCGAGACCGCCATGCTCCTTGGAGATGAGCATGCCGAGGAAGCCGCGCTCGCATACGAAACGCCAGATGTCCTCAGGGATATCTCCGAGCTCGTGGCGAATGCGCCAATCATCGAGCTTGCGGCAGAGTTCAGCCGTCGGTCCGTCGAGAAAGGCGCGCTCCTCGGCGGTCAGCGTGATCGGCGCGACGCGGCGGAGCTTCTCCCAATCGGGTGTGCCGGAGAAAATCTCGGCGTCCCAGCCGACCGTGCCCGCTTCCAGCGCCTCGCGCTCGGTCTCCGAGATCGCGGGCATGGCGCCTTTGAGCGCGCGATAGGCGGGAAGCACGAAATAGTCGCGCTTGATCCGGGGGAGGCTCGCAGTGACGAGAAGCGCCACGACGAGCCAGCCGAGCAGCGACCACCACGGGAAGACCGGCCAATGGAGCGCGCCGTGCGCGAGCCCCATCTGCGCGCACAAGGTGAAAACAGCGGCCGCGAGCGCCCAGACGCGCAGCGAGGCGCGGTTCATGGCAAGCGCGAACACGGCCAGGATCGAAACGAGCGCGAAAATGACTTCAGCCATGAGCGGCCTCTAGATAAGTCTTGGCCCCCCGTCCCCGACTGAAACGCCCTGAAGGCGCAAGCGGTCCGGCTGCGGCGGAAGCTGCCGGTTCGGCTTTTTGCCCTCTATGGTCCGTATGGTCCATCGACTCAAGCTCTTTCCTGCCCTTGCGGCGCGACAGTTCGGCCCGCTCGATTCGGGTTCGACCATCCTGCCCGTCAAACAGATTCCAGTGAATTAACGGGACCGCCTATGCTTTAGGCAAGCCGGGGTTTTCTTGTGCCGGCCGGGCGAATTGGCTAAGCAGGACCAGACGCGGCCGCCGAGGCCGGCTTTGGCAAAGGACAGCTCAATGGCAGAGCCCGAGCGACCGCAGCTCAATCCCTACCAGGTCGAACTCGAGGCCGGCCGGCGCTATAGCTGGTGCCGTTGCGGTCGGAGCAAGAAGCAGCCTTTCTGCGACGGCTCGCACACGGGCACGGGCATCGAACCGCTGACCTTCACCGCCGAGCGCACCGAGCTTGCGTTGCTTTGCGGCTGCAAAGACACCGGCGATCCGCCCTATTGTGACGGCTCGCATTTGTTGCTCTGATCTTCGCCTATACAGCGGATTTCCCGGCGTTGTGCCGGACGCGGCCTTCTTGGTAAGACAAGGGCCGCTAAAAAGGGGCCGGCCAAGGGGGGCGCGGGGAATGGCCTACTTCCTTCAGCAGCTGATCAATGGGATCGCGCTGGGATCGATCTATGGGCTGATAGCCATCGGCTACACCATGGTCTACGGCATCGTCGGCATGATCAATTTCGCCCATGGCGACATTTTCATGGTGGGCTCCTTCACCGCCCTCATCCTGCTCCTCGCGCTGTTGAGCCTGGGCGTGACCATGATCCCGCTCGCCCTTGTCATCGTGCTGCTCGTCGCCATGGCGCTCACGGCGGTGTGGGGCTGGAGCATCGAGCGCATCGCCTACCGGCCCTTGCGCGAGTCGTTTCGCCTCGCCCCGCTCATCACCGCCATCGGCATATCGATCGTCCTCCAAAACTTCATCCAGGTGGCGCAAGGCGCGCGGGTGAAGCCGCTTCAGCCGGTCGTCACCGGAAATTACGTCCTGTTCGAAGAGGGCGGTTTCGCCGCCAGCATCTCCAACATGCAGATCCTCATCATCGTGACCACGCTCGTGCTGATGATCGTGTTCTGGCTCATCATCACCCGTACCGCGCTCGGGCGCGCGCAGCGCGCTTGCGAGCAGGACCGGCTGATGGCCTCGCTGTCGGGCGTCAATGTCGACCGCACCATCTCGCTCACCTTCGTGCTCGGCGCGGCGCTCGCGGCGGTGGCCGGTTTGCTATACCTCCTCTATTACGGCGTGATCGACTTCTACATAGGCTTCGTCGCCGGCATCAAAGCCTTCACCGCGGCGGTGTTCGGCGGCATCGGCTCACTGCCGGGCGCCATGCTCGGCGGTCTCATCATCGGGCTGATCGAGACGTTCTGGTCGGCCTATTTCACCATCGAGTACAAGGACGTCGCCGCCTTCTCGATGCTCGCCATCGTGCTGATCTTCTTCCCGACCGGCCTGCTCGGCCGTCCCGAAGTCGAGAAGGTCTAGCGTCTTGGCCGAGCACGGTCAGTCCTTCGCTCACCGGCTCAAGCCAGCGTTCGTGAACGCGGCCCTCTCGGCCCTGGTCGCTCTTGCCCTGTTCTGCCTCGTGCTCGGCGTCCGTACCGTCGATACGGTGCAAGGGCTGACGCTGAAGCCGCGACCGCTTTTGCTCGCGACCGCGGTCGGCATCGTCTTTGTCGGGCGGCTCCTGCTCGAGCTGTTCTGGTGGAACCGGGGCTGGCACTTGCCCAAGCCCTCAGGGCTCGCCGGGTTTCGCGCGGCGGCGACGAAATACGGCGGCGTCGCCCTGATCGTCGCGGCGGTGCTGTTCCCCATCGTCGCGTTCGCGCTGGAGAAGTCGCTCCATCTCGGGCTGCCGCTCCGCTACCTGTTCGACCTTTCGATCGTCGTCCTCACCTACGTCATGCTCGCCTCGGGCCTCAATATCGTGGTCGGGCTCGCCGGACTGCTCGACCTCGGCTATGTCGCCTTCTACGCCGTCGGCGCCTATAGCTTCGCCCTGCTTGCCGCCACGTTCGGCTGGGGCTTCTGGATGTGTCTTCCATTCGCGGGGCTGGCGGCGGCGCTCTGGGGCTGCGCGGTCGGCATGCCGGTGCTCCGGCTCAGGGGAGACTATCTCGCCATCGTAACGCTCGCCTTCGCCGAGATCGTGCGCATCGTCCTGCTCAACTGGACGGAAGTGACGAACGGACCGAACGGCATTTCCGGCATTCCCGACCCCACCTTGTTCGGCCTGCCTTTCACCGCGCGCGGCGATGTCACCTTCAGCAGCTTCTTCGGCATCAAATACGATCCGATCCAGGGCATCGCCTTTCTCTACTACGTGATCCTCGCACTCGCCCTCGTCACCATCGCCG
>DATEMT010000193.1:0-5018 GCA_035275445.1 Methyloceanibacter sp.
TGACCCTCGGATCGAGGCCGAAGAAGAACATCAGTCCGAGCAGAATGAGAATGCCGAGAATGCCGATTCCGCCGCCGCCACCGCCGCCGCCGCTCGGGAAGCCGCCGCCGCCCCCGGGAAACGGAAAGTTGAAGCCGCCGCCGCCCTCGTCCCGCCGATCCTCTACGTTTTCGCTTTCTCGTTGACCGCGCCAGCGCATCGCCACAATTCCTCGTCCGGGGCAGATCGGCTGCCTTTTCCCCTATATGCACATGGGCCCTCCCCCCGCACAAGGCCGGGCAAATGGTGCGGAACTCCTGAGACTTCTGGCGCGTTCTTGCTTCGGCAGCGTTCGCGCCTTAGCCAGGGGTGCTGCGCTGCGTCATGTGAAAGCGTGGCGGCAAATCCTTGGGGTCATTGAGAAACTGACAAGGAATTGTCAAAAAACTGCCATAGGCCAAAGGCATGCTGGCGCTTGCCCGGGTGTTGTTCCGGGCGGTAGTGCGTTCTGTGTATTGCGTACGAGCCCTGGCACTCCCCGCGCCGGGGCTCTTCTTTTTTTTGGAGCCGGCTATTCGGCGGCTTCGAGCTTGCCGCTCGCTGCGCGCGGCGCCGGGAGCGCCTGCACCGTGTCGTCATGCATCGGCTCGTGATCGGCCTCCAGGAACACGCGGCGGCTGAGATAGGAATAAACCACCGGGATCACGAACAGCGTGAAGAGCGTGCCGACGAGAAGGCCGCCGACGATGACCCAGCCGATGTCCTGGCGGCTCTCCGCGCCCGCGCCGGTCGCGAGCGCGAGCGGCACGGCGCCGAGAACCATGGCGCCCGTCGTCATCAGGATCGGCCGGAGCCGGAGCGCCGCCGCCTCGATCACCGCCTCGCGCAACGCCATGCCCTTGGATCGCAGCTGATTTGAAAACTCGACGATGAGGATGCCGTGCTTGGTGATCAGGCCGATCAAGGTCACCAGTCCGACCTGGCTATAGATGTTCAGCGTTCCCCCGCTCAACCATAACGCAAGCAGCGCGCCGGTGACCGACAAGGGCACCGTGAACATGATGATGAAGGGATCGGTGAAGCTCTCGAACTGGGCGGCGAGCACCAGATAGATAAAGGCGAGCGCGAGCAGAAAGACCAGGTACATATTCGCGCTGGCCTCACGAAACTCGCGGGTCTGGCCGGCGTAGTCGAGATGGGCGGTGCCGGAGAGTTCTTCTCGCGCGACGTTCTCCAGAAACGCCAATCCGTCGCTGAATGAGTGGCCGGGCGCGATCTGCGCGGTGATGGTGGCGGCCCGCAACTGATTGAAGTGATTCAGCTCCTTGGGCGCCACGGTCTCCTTGATGGTGATGAGGTTGGAAAGCGGGATCATCGCGTTGTCGCGCCCGCGCACGTAAATGCGGCGGAGATCGTCGGGGTTCTGGCGATCGATATCGGCGATCTTCACCACGACGTCGTATTGCTCGCCTTCGCGCTTGAAGCGCGTAACCTGACGGCCGCCAAGCATGGTTTCCAGCGTCCGCCCCAGCGCATCGACCTCGACGCCGACCGCAGCCGCCTTATCGCGATCGACCGCGATGTCGAGCTGCGGTGAGTTCAGCCTGAGATCGGAATCGAGGTCGACCAGTCCCGGATAGGCTTCGGCCCGCTTCATCACCGCATCGACCATCTTCTGAAGTTCGTCATAGGGCCGCGAAGTCTGGATCACGACGTTGATCGGCTTCTCGCGCGCGCCTTGGCCAAGGGGCGGGGGGTTGCTGGGAAAGGCGACGACGCCGGGTACGGCGACCATCGCTCCGGTGATCGACTTCGCGATCTCCTGCTGGGTGCGCGTGCGCTCGGCCCACGGCGTGAGACGCAAGATCACGCGGCCTTGCGACACGGTAGGATTGCCGGCGACGACAAACACCCTGTCCGCCTCCGGGACCTTCAAGGCGATCTCCTCGAGCTTCTTGGCGTAGGCGTCGCTGTATTCGATGGTCGCGCCCTCGGGCCCGCGGAACACGGCGAAGATGTTGCCCTGGTCCTCGACCGGCGCCAGTTCGCTCTTCATCACATTGAAGAGAAAGTAGCTCGTCCCCGCCACGGCGAGCCCAAGCAGAAGAACAAGCGGCCGCACCGCGAGCGCGCCGCTCAGCAGACGGCGATAGCCGGCGGTGATCCCGTTCAGGACACGTTCGATGGCGCGATAAAACAGATTGTGGTGAGTCTGGTGCCGCAGCAATTTCGAGCACATCATCGGCGACAGCGTGAGCGCCACGAAGCCCGAAACGATGACGGCGCCGGCAAGTGTCCAGGCGAATTCGGTGAAGAGCCGCCCGGTCAATCCGGTCATGAAGCCGATCGGCGCATAGACCGCGGCGAGCGTGATGGTCATGGCGATGATGGCGAAGCTGATCTCGCGGCTGCCGAGCAGCGCCGCCTTGACCGGCGTCATCCCCTCCTCGACATGGCGGAAGATATTCTCCAGCATGACGATGGCGTCATCGACCACGAGCCCGATGGCGAGCACGAGCGCCAGCAGCGTCAGCGTGTTGATGGAGAAGTCGAAGGCGTACATCAGCGCGAAGGCGCCGATCAGCGACACGGGGATGGTGACGAGCGGGATCAGCGTGGCGCGGACCGAGCGCAGGAACAGAAAGATGATGAGCACGACGAGAAGGATCGCCTCGCCGATCGTGTCGTAAACGTTCTTGATCGACTCGGCGATGAACACCGAGCGGTCGTTGGCCATGCGTACCTGCATGCCCTCCGGCAACGATGCCCTGATTTCCGGCAAGAGCTTCTGCACGCCCTCGGCGACTTCGAGCGGGTTGGCGGTCGCCTGCTTGATGACGCCGAGCGCGATCGCCGGCTGTCCGTTGAACCTCACCACCAGCCGTTCGTCGAGCGGCCCGAGTTCGGCATGGCCGACATCGGCGAGCCGCACGAGGTAACCGTTGGCCTCTTTGACGATGAGGTCGTTGAACTGTTCGGGCGTGCGCAGATCGGTTTCCGAAAGCACGGTGAATTCGCGCTGCAGGCTTTCGACGCGGCCCGACGGCACCTCGACATTCTGGCGCCTGAGCGCCTCTTCGATGTCCTGAGGCGAGAGGCTGAAAGCCGCCAAGCGTTCGGGATCGAGCCAGATGCGCATGGAATATTGCCGTTCGCCGAAGAGGCGCACTTCGGCCACGCCCGAGATCGTCTGCAGCTGATCCTTCACGTAGCGGTCGGCGTAGTCGGTGATCTCGAGCGCCGAATGACGATCGCTGAAAAACGCCAGGTTCAGGATCGGCTGGGCGTCGGCCTCTCGCTTCTGGATGATCGGCTCCTCGATCTCGTCGGGAAGCCGTCCGCGCACGCGCCCGACGCGGTCGCGCACGTCCGCCGCGGCGTAGTCGGGATCGCGGCTCAGCTGGAAGCGAATGGTGATCTGGCTCGATTCTTGCCGGCTGACCGAGGTGATGAAATCGATGCCCTCGATGCCGGAGAGCGTGTCTTCAAGGACTTTGGTGACTTGGGTTTCGACGATTGCCGCGCTCGCTCCCGGATAGGACGTCTCCACCGTGACGACCGGCGGATCGATTGCGGGATATTCGCGCACGCTCAAGCGGTCGTAGGCGACAAGGCCGACCAACAGGAGCACGAGGCTCATGACCGTGGCGAACACGGGCCGCTTGATCGAAAGTTCGGGAAGGGTCACGGCTCACGCCCCGGCGGCGTCGACGACGGACACCGGTACGCCGTCGCGGATCTTGAGCTGGCCCGCCGTGACAACCTGGTCGCCGAGGGCAAGCCCTTCGATGATCTCGACCCTGCCCTCGCGGCGCGTGCCGATCACGACCTTGGTGAACTTGACCTTGCCGTCGACGATCTTGAACACGTACTGGCTGTCGCCTTGCGGGACGATCGCCTGTTCCGGCACGCTCAACGCAGCTTCCTTCAACTCGAGCAGGACCGTCACGCGCGCGAACAGGCCAGGGCGAAGGCGCTTGTCGGCGTTGGGAATGACGGCTCGGACCAGAAGACTCCGTCCCGCCACGTCGAGATGCGGATCGATGGCATAGACCTTGCCCTCGAAGTCGTCGCCGGGAAAGGCGTCCACCTTGATGCGAATAGTTTGCCCGACCCGGATGGCGGAGAGAAATTTCTCGGGCACCCTGAAATCGGCCTTCACCGGATCGATGGCCTCGAGATTGACCAAGGCCTGACCGGCACTGATGTATTCGCCGACGCTCACGTTGCGCAGGCCGACGATACCGGCAAAGGGCGCGGCGATATGGGCCTTTTCGAGCTGCACGCGGGCAAGCTCGACGGCGGCGGTGCTGACAGCGAGATTGGATGCGGTCTCGTCGGCCGATTGCGCCGTCGCGTATTTGCTGTTGAACAGCTGGCTCGTCCGCTTATGGGTCTGCTCGGCGAGCGTGAGCTTGGCCGAGGCGTCGGCAAGCTGGGCGCGATAGACCGAATCGTCGAGGGTAAAGAGCGGGGCGCCCTTCTCGACCGGCTGACCTTCCTGGAAATGGATCTCTTTGAGGCGGCCGGGAATCTCCGAGCTGACGGTGACGGCTTCGTCGGACAGGAGCGTGCCGACCGCGGTCACCTGCTCGCGGAGGGGCGCCGCGACCACTTTTGCGGCCTCGACCGGTATGGCGGCGGGCTTGACGTCCTGAGCCGCAGCGGCGGCACCGACAACACAGGCGATCGCGGCGGCCAGCAGCCAGCCTCCCCCCGCTCCCGCAAGACCCGTTCCCCTCATGCGTCCCCTTCCGCCTTGTTTGCGGGAGATATTTTAGCAGCAATCGATGTGTCGAGGAGATGAAGAAGCCGCTGGCTTACCTTAACGTTTGGACAGGTTTGCCCGCCTTTGGTTGCGCTCCGCGCCCGCTGCGCGCAGAAACGAGGCCTCAATGCGCACTGAAAGTGGGCAAACGGCGGCCGTCGCCAAACGGCCGCCTCAAGATTTGCCTATTGCGGCGGCGCTTCTTCGGCCGGGGCCTCTTCGGCCGGCGCTTCCTCGACTGGCGCTTCCTCGACTGGCGCTTCCTCGGCGG
>DATEMT010000194.1:0-8440 GCA_035275445.1 Methyloceanibacter sp.
CCCGCCCGATCGGCTCACCATCGTGCTCGCCGGCGATGCCGCCTTCAATACCCAAGGCGCCAAGGTCGACGCCAAGGGCATGCAGAAGGGCAAGGACGTGACGAGCTTCGCCGACCTGCTCGCCGGCGTTGCAAGCGAGGCCAACGGCGATCTTGGCTTCGTCAATCTCGACACCGTCGTCACCGACCGCAACAATCTTGCGCCCGAAGGCAGGGGACAGGTCAGGAGCTACCCCGAAGCGGTCAAAGCGCTGATCGGGTCCGGCTTCAACCTGTTCTCGCTCGCGAACGACCACGCCTACGACTATGGCCCGCAAGGCATCGAGGAGACGCTCTATCATCTTGCCGTCGCCAATGGCGAACGACCGATCGCCTTTGTCGGCATCGGCAGCAACTTCGAAGAGGCGACGCGCCCCGGCTGCCTCGATCTCGGCGGCGCGAGGATCGGCTTTTCGGCCATCGGCGGACTGACCGGCGACCGGCCGCAAGCGCGCGCGACCGACGACAAAGCGGGTCAGGCCAATTATCGCGACCAGCCCGATTTCGCCACGGCCGTCGACAAGCTCGTGGCGATGCCGGCCGACTACCGCATCCTCTCCATCGATTACGGCGCTGAAGGCGCGGTCCTGCCCGACGAGCGGCAGCTGACCGATTGGCGGAAATTCGCCGTCGAGGAGAAGGGCATCGACCTCATCGCCGGCCATCACCCGAAAGTTGCGCAAGGCGTCGAGCTGAACGGGAAGTCGGTGATCTTCTACAGCCTCGGCAATCTGCTCGATCCCGGCACGACCGAACCGTCCCGTCTCGGTCTCTGCCGCGATTACGGGCTCATCGCCAAAGTGCATCTCGCCCGCAGCGATGGCGCCTGGAAGGTCGAGGCGATCGAAGCGATCCCGCTGACGCGGACGCAAGTGCGGCCCGAGCGCTTCACCGCCAATGAAGGGACGAAGCGCATCCATGCGCTCAACCACCTCGCCGCCAAGCTCGATGACGGCGTGAACGCGAAGGGCGTGCGCTTCACGCCGCGTCCCGACGGCTCGGGGCTTTATTGCGCCGACGGCGCCGTTTCGCTCGGTGGCGAGATCGGCACGCTGTGCCAGGGCTTTCAACCGCCGCCCGAGCCCGACAAGACGCTCGCGGGCATCATCGCTTCGGCCTGCACCGACAAGCCGGTCTCGGCGAAGCCCACGGTTGCGAGACGAAAGGCGCCGCAGCGCCGCCAGACCCCGTCGTCCGGCCCATTCGGCGCCGCCGGCCCGTCGATGCGGTGATGCATCCCGAGGATCGAGCCTCGAAGGCGGCCATCGAACCTCGTCATTGCCGGGCTTGACCCGGCAATCCATTCCATGAGCGCTCATTTGCTGACAGGGACGGGATGGGTGCCCGGATCAAGTCCGGGCATGACGAAGTGCGTGAGCGAAGGGGCGCTTTGCGGCCACCTCACGATGACGATGGCGCTAGCCGCGCAACTCGCCGCCGGTCGCTTTCTTCACCGCCGCCACCACTTTTGCTGCCACCGCCTCGATCTCGGAATCGGTCAGCGTCTTGTCGCGCGGCTGGAGCGTCACCTCGATGGCGAGCGATTTCTTGCCCTCGGGCACGCCTTGGCCCCTGAACACGTCGAACACGCCGACAGCGCTGATGAGGGCGCGGTCGGCGGCAAGCGCTGCGCGCACCACCTCGCCCGCGGCGGTCTCGCCATCGATGAGAAAGGCGAAATCGCGTCTGACCGGCTGAAGGTCGATCGCCTCGAGCGCCGCGCTCGCGCGCTTGCGGCCCACCGGAACGACGTCGAGGTAAAGCTCGAAGGCCGCGACCGGCGCGTCGATGGCGAGCCGCGCCAGCAGGTCGGGGTGGAGCTCGCCGAACACGCCAAGCACGATCTTCGGTCCGAGCGTGAGCGCGCCGGAGCGGCCGGGGTGAAACCAGGACGGCGCCTCGCGCGTCGCGGTCAGGTTCGCCTGGTCGAGCCCGAGCGCCGCAAGCGCGGCAACGGCGTCGGCTTTGGCGGCGAACGCATCGGCAGCTTCGGCCTCGCCCGACCAGTGGCGCCCTTCGCCTGACAATGCCGACCGTCCGAATCTCACCCCCGACGCGGCCACGAACTGGTCCTCGGGCTTCGGCCCGCGATAGGCTTGGCCGAGCTCGAACAGGGCGCCGTCGGTGAAGCCTCTGTCGCGGTTTCTCTGCGCGGCCGCGACGAGGCCGGGGAGCAGCGAGGGCCGCATTGCCGCAAGCTCGGTCGAGATCGGGTTGCTCAAAGTGAGCGACGGCGCGCCGCCGCCGAACAGGGCCGCGTGCTCGGGCGGTATGAACGACCAGGTCACGGCTTCGACCAGACCGCGCGAGGCAAGCACGCGCCGGGCGAGCCGCTGCCGCCGCTGCGCCTCGGTGAGCACAGGGCGCGCCACGCCCGCGTCCCGGCGCATCGCTGTGGCGGGAATTTTATCGACGCCGGTGAGGCGCACCACCTCTTCGACGAGATCGGCCGGGCCGGTGATGTCCGGGCGCCACGACGGCGGCGAGGCGGTGAGCTGCTTGCCGGCGCCGCCGAGCCCAATGCCGAGCAGGCCGAGTTTGCGCTTGATCTCGCCGTGACCGAGATCGAGGCCGGACAGCCGCTTGACCAAAGCGGGATCGAACTTGAACGGCTTGTTGGGCTTGGGCGGCTTGCCCGCGACCGTGATCTTGCTCGCCGTTCCCCCGCACAGTCGGAGCACGAGATCGGTCGCAAGCTCGAGGCCGGGCACGACAAAATCGGGATCGACGCCGCGTTCGAAGCGGAAGCGCGCATCCGACTGGATGGCGAGCTTCCTTCCCGTGCGCGCCGTTCGCTTGGGATCGAAATAGGCAGACTCGATGAAGACGTTGGTGGTCGCCGCGGTGACGCCGGTGTCCTCGCCGCCGATCACCCCGCCGAGCCCGAGCACGGCGCGGTCGTCGGCGATGACGCACATATCGTCATCGACGTCGTAGGTCTTGCCGTCGAGCGCGAGGAAGCGCTCGCCCTTCCTCCCGAGCCGCGCGCGGATCGTGCCCGCGAGCTTGTCGGCGTCGTAGACATGGAGCGGCCGGCCGCGGTCGTAGGAAATGTAGTTGGTGATATCGACCAGCGCGTTGATCGGGCGAAGCCCGATCGCCTTCAGTCGCCGCTGTAGCCACTCGGGCGAGGGGCCGTTCTCGACGCCGCGCACGAGCCGCCCGGCGAAGACCGGGCAAGCGTCGGCGTTCGCCTTGTCGAATTCGAGCGCGATCGCGACGGGGTTGGCGAAGCTGCCTTTGACGGTGCGGCCCCCATCCGCCTTGAGCTTGCCGAGCCCGGCGGCGGCGAGGTCGCGGGCGACGCCGCGCACGCCGAGACAGTCGGGACGGTTCGGCGTGACGGCGATGTGAAACACCGCATCGTCGAGGCCGAGCGCCTTCGCCGCCGGACTGCCGATTTTGGCATCGGGCGGAAGCTCGATGATGCCGGTATGCGCGTCGGAGAGTTCGAGCTCGCGCTCCGAAAGCAGCATGCCGTTCGATTCGACGCCCCTGATCTTGGCCTTGGTCAGCGTCAAGTCGATGCCCGGCACGTAGGAGCCGACCGGCGCGAACACGCCCTTCATGCCGGCCCGGGCGTTGGGCGCGCCGCACACGACCTGAAGCCTCTCCTCGCCCGTATCGACGTCGCAGACGCTGAGCTTGTCGGCGTTCGGATGCTTCTCGCAAGCGACGACCTCGGCAACGCGGAACGGCGCGAGCGCCTTGGCCGGATCGAACAGGTCCTCGACCTCGAGACCGATGCGGGTCGCGGTCTCGGCGATCGCCTCGACGCGCGCCTTGGTGTCGAGATGCTCCTTCAGCCACTGTTCCGTGAACTTCATGGCTCTAGCTCAGTCCGGCGGCGATGGTCGGAATGGCGAGCGGCGGAAAGCCGTAATGCTTGAGCCAGCGCAGGTCGCCGGCGAAGAAGGCGCGCAAGTCCGGCATGCCGTATTTCAGCATGGCGATGCGGTCGATGCCGAGCCCGAAGGCGAAGCCCTGGTAGCGCGAAGGATCAAGCCCGATCGTCTTCAGCACGTTGGGATGCACCATGCCGCAGCCGAGGATCTCGAGCCACTCGTCGCCTTCGCCGATCTTGATCGCGTCGCCCTGCCGCGCGTAGCCGATATCGACCTCCATCGACGGCTCGGTGAAGGGGAAGTGGCTCGCGCGGAAGCGCATCTTCACCTTGGGGATTTCGAAGAAGGCTTTGCAGAACTCTTCGAGCACCCATTTCAAATGGCCGAGATGGGTCTCCTCATCGATCGCAAGCCCCTCGACCTGATGGAACATCGGCGTGTGGGTCTGGTCGGAATCGCAGCGATAGACCCGCCCCGGCGCGATGATGCGGAGCGGCGGCTTCGACTGAAACATGGCTCTGATCTGCACCGGGCTCGTATGCGTTCGCAGCAGCGCGCGCGTGCCGTCGGGCGCCGCCGGGAGATAAAATGTGTCGTGGTCCTGCCGCGCCGGATGTTCGGGCGGAATGTTGAGCGCGGTGAAATTGTTGAAGTCGGTCTCGATGTCGGGACCTTCGGCGATCGAGAAGCCCATGTCGGCGAAAATTTCCGTGATCTCGTCGGTGACCTGGCTCACCGGATGGATGCGCCCTTCCGCCAGCGGGCCTTCGCGCACCGGCAGCGTCACGTCGGCGCGTTCATGCACGAGCCTCTCGGCGGTCGCGGCGCGCGAAAGTTCCAGCCGCCGCGCTTCGAGCGCCTCGCCGACCGTACTCTTCAGGCTGTTGACGACCTGGCCGTAGGCCTTGCGCTCGTCGGGAGGAAGCGAGCCCAGCGCCTGCATCAGCTCCGAGATGCGGCCCTTCTTGCCGAGTGCCGCCACGCGGACCTGTTCCAGCGTGTCGAGGTCCGCGGCTTCGGCGATGGCGTGAAGCAGCTCGGTCTTGAGACTGTAGAGCTCAAGCGCGCTCATGGCGCGAGACTCCTAAGGCGCGAGGCCGTGGCCCGTGCCGCCGCCAGCGGTTAGCCCCGCGGGGCGGCAGCGGAGGCGGCCTCGACCAGGCCCTTGAAGGTCGCCGGCTCGCGCACGGCGATATCGGCAAGCACTTTGCGGTCGAGCTCGATGCCGGCCTTCTTCAGGCCGTCGATCAGGCGCCCATAGGTCAGGCCGTTGGCTCTGGCCGCGGCATTGATGCGTTGGATCCACAGCGCGCGGAACGTGCGCTTCTTCACCTTGCGGTCGCGGTAGGCGTACTGCCCGGCCTTCTCGACGGCCTGGCGCGCGGTGCGGATGGTGTTCTTTCGGCGGCCGTAATACCCCTTTGCCTGCTTGATCACCTTGCGGTGGCGGGCATGGGAGGTGACGCCGCGTTTCACACGAGACATGACGGTGCTCCTTCGAAGCTGACCCTGAAGCGCTAGCGGCTATAGGGGAGGAAATTCTTCTTCACGATCTTGGCGTCTTCGTCCGACAGAACCATCGTCCCGCGCGCGGTCCGGATGAACCGGTTGGGACGCTGAATCATGCCGTGACGCTTGCGCGAGGCCTGGCATTTGACCTTGCCGCTCGCCGTGACCTTGAAGCGCTTCTTGGCACCGCTCTTGGTCTTGAGCTTGGGCATTTGGCTTCCTTGGCTTGGCCCTCGTCCGCGCTCGGACGGGGTGAGTTTCGACGATTAGAAAGCATGCGAGCCGCCACGGCATGCCCCGCCGGGCGGCTCCTTCGCGCGACCTTATAGGGTCGGCTCGGACGGAATTGCAAGGAATTCCCTCAAACGGGGCACCCTAGCGGGGCGCGAGCACCATCACCATCTGCCGGCCCTCGAGCCGCGGCTCCGATTCCACCTTGGCGATGGTCGCGGTGTCCTGCTTGACCCGGTCGAGCAGCCGCGTGCCGAGCTCCATATGCGCCATCTCGCGTCCCCGGAAGCGCAAGGTGACCTTGACCTTGTCGCCCTCCTCGAAGAACCGGACGATCGAGCGCATCTTCACCTGGTAGTCGTGAATGTCGATATTGGGCCGCATCTTGATCTCTTTGATCTCGACGGTGCGCTGTTTCTTGCGCGCCTCGGCGGCCTTCTTCTGCGCCTGGTATTTGTATTTGCCGAAATCCAGGATCTTGCACACCGGCGGCTCGGAATTGGGCGCGATCTCGACCAAGTCGAGACCGGCTTCCACCGCGCGAGCGAGGGCGTCGGTCGTGGCGACCACGCCGATATTGTGGCCGGTCGCGTCGATAAGCTGGATATTTGGATTGTCGATGGCCTCGTTGATGCGGGGGCCCCCCCGATCGGGCGCAAGCTTCGTCGGTCGTCTTACGATGTTTCTTCTCCTCTTAACGAACGGCGGGCGGCGGTCGCTTCATAAAAGGCGGTTTTTCGCGCCGCGGTTCGATGAACGCGCTTCAACCCTTCTATAGCAACGGAACTGCGCCTGACAAGTCAAGCCGGGTGAGTCGGGATTAACGAGACGTTTGCGGGGGCGCCGTCGTGGCGCTCTGCGCGAACCTGGCGGCAAGCGAGCTGCCGAGGAGCTCGTCATAAACGGCAAGCGTCGCAAGCTGCATCGCGCGCAGCGTATATTGCGCGGCGACGCGGGTCCGTGCGCGGGCGCCGAGCGCGGCGCGGGCTTCCGGCGCAAGATTGAGCGCGCGCCTGATCTTGGCGGCGAGCGCGGCCGGATCGCCGGGCTTCACCAGCCACCCCGTGAACCCTGCTTTGTCCTCTTCCGGTGCGACCACGGTTTCGGGCAGCGCCCCGATATTGGAGACGATGACCGGGCAGCCCATGGCCTGAGCCTCGATGCTGGTTCGGCCGAAGGTCTCCGGCACGAGCGAGGGCACGAGCGCGACCTCGGCGGCAAGAAAGGCCGCGGGCATTTCCGCGCAATGGCCGACCAGGCGCACCTTGTCCTCAAGCCCGTGGCGCGCAATCAGGGTCGCGAGATCGTCGCGATAGGCGGACTTGCCGGGCGCGTCGCCCGCGAAAATGACGACGGCGCCGTCGAGCGCGCTTTCGGCGGCGAGGAGGAAGGCGGCCTCGATCGTATCGCGGTGCCCCTTGAGGCCGGTGAGGCGCGCTGCCTGGAGCACGATCTTGGTCCCGGGCGGAACGCCCCAACGCGCTCTGAGCTTGGCGACCGCTTCCGGCGGAACCGCGTGCGCCTCGAATGCCTCGGCATCGACGCCGCGATAGATCGTGCGGATGCGCGTCTGCGCTGCGGGATGCCGCGCGGCGATCAGGCGCGCGGTGTAGTCCGAATTGGCGATCACGCGGTCGCCGCGCCCCATGACGCTGTTATAGACGCGCTTCACCGGGCCGGGATTGCCGTAGGCGCCGTGATAGGTGGTGACGAAGGGCCGTCTTGTCCGGCGGGCGGCAATGAACGCGCTCCACGCCGGCGCGCGGCTTCGCGCATGGATGAGATCGACGTTGCGCTCCTCGATCAACTGCGCGAGCCGGCGCGCATTGGCAAGAATGGTGAGAGGGTTCTTGCTCGCCACGGGGAGGGGAACGATCTCGCCGCCGGCATCGGCAATGGCGGTTGCCAATCGGCCTCCTTCGGTGGCAACGAGGGCACGAGCGCCCGCGCGCGTGAGCGCTTGCGCGATCTCGACGGCCGCCTGCTCGCTGCCTCCGGCATCGAGGCGCGGCACCACCTGCAATATGGTCGTCTCCGCCATGGCAAAAGGTTCTTAAGGTGAGCGCCTCCGAACCGCAATTCCTCGACTTTGACGGCGGCGACGGCCGGCGCCGCCTCGCCTATCGCCTTGCCGGCGCTGGAAAAGGCGCATCCCTCGGCCTCGTCTGGCTTTCCGGCTTTCTGTCGGACATGGCAAGCACCAAGGCGCTCGCGCTTGCGGCTTTCGCCGAAGGCCGCGGTTTGCCCATGCTCCGTTTCGATTATTCCGGCCACGGCCTCTCTGAAGGCGATCTGCTCAAGGCCTCGATCGGCGATTGGCTCGGCGAAGCCGCCGCCATGCTCGAGCTTCTCCTTGCCAACACGCCGCGCGCCGTCCTGATCGGCTCCTCGATGGGCGGATGGATCGCGCTTGCTCTCGCCCGCAAGCTTGCGCGCGAGGGGGCGCTGGCGAAGCTCGCGGGCCTCGTTTTGATTGCGCCGGCGTGGGACATGACCGAGCGGCTGATGTGGGACCACATGACCGAAGCGGACAAAGCGGCGCTCGCCCGCGACGGCGTCATTTACGAGCCCTCGCTCTATGGCGATCCCTATCCCATCACCGAGCGCCTGATCGAGGAGGGGCGAGAGCACCTGATCGGCGAGGGCACGCTCGCGCTCGATCTGCCGGTTCGCATCCTGCAAGGCCTGCGCGACCCCGACGTGCCGTGGCGTCACGCGCTCGATCTCGTCGAACGGCTCGGCTCCGACGATGTCGAACTCACCCTCGTCAAGGACGGCGACCATCGCCTGTCGCGGGAACAGGATCTCCGCCGGCTC
>DATEMT010000195.1:0-11147 GCA_035275445.1 Methyloceanibacter sp.
TCGGCTTCATTGCCGAGAGTCCTGCCGTCGTCCAGCCGCTGGTCAAGCTTGAGGCGCAGGCACCCGGCTCCTGGTATGTCAACGTGCTGGCGACGTTCCCCGAGTTTCGCGGCTTGGGCATCGCCACCACCTTGCTGGAAATTGCCGAGAGCAACGCCAACGACGCCGGCGCTTCCGCCTTGAGCGTGATCGTCGCGAGCTGGAACGAGGCCGCCGAGCGACTCTATGCCCGCGCCGGCTACAAAGCGGCCGCGACCGAACCCGCCGTTCCATTCCCCGGATGTCCCCACGCCGGCGACTGGGTTCTGATGGTAAAGTCGCTCGCGAACGGCGCCCGACGGAGAAGCCGGAAACCGCAATGACCGCGACCCGTTTCGATCTTGTGGTGATCGGCGCCGGCCCCGGCGGCTATATCGCCGCCATCCGCGCGAGCCAGCTTGGGCTGAAAGCGGCGGTCGTCGAGCGCGAAAATCTCGGCGGCGTCTGCCTCAACTGGGGCTGCATCCCGACCAAAGCGCTCCTGCGCAGCTCGGAGCTTTATCAGGCCATGCGGCACGCGGCGAATTTCGGGCTCGCCGCCGACAATGTCCGCTTCGACCTCGCCCGCGTGGTCGAGCGCAGCCGCAAAGCCGCCGAGCGGCTCTCGAACGGCGTCGCCTATCTCATGCGCAAGAACAATATCGCGGTGATCGACGGCACGGCGCGGCTGTTGGGGCAGGGGCGGATCGCGGTCACGGGCAAGACAGGCGAGAGGCTCGCCGACATCGAAGCCGCGCACATCGTCGTCGCGACAGGCGCGCGCGCGCGGACTTCGCCCGGGCTCGAGCCCGACGGCAGGCTGATCTGGACCTATCGCGAGGCGATGGTCCCGCAGAGCTTCCCGCAATCGCTTCTGATCGTCGGCTCGGGCGCCATCGGCATCGAGTTCGCAAGTTTCTATCGCAGCCTCGGCGCCGAGGTGACCGTGGTGGAGATGCTGCCGCGCATACTCCCGGCCGAGGATGGCGAGATTTCCAATCTCGCACGGAAAGCGTTTGCGCGGCAGGGGATCGCGATCCACACCGACACGCGCGTGGAACGTCTGGACAAGGACGTCGACGGCGTCACGGTTAAGCTTGCCAAGTCGGGAGGCAGCGCCGAGACGGTGCAAGCGCGCCGCGTCATCCTCGCCATCGGGATCGCCGGCAATATCGAAGGGCTCGGGCTCGAAGAGCAGGGGGTCAAAATCGAAAAGGGCCATATCGTCATCGACGAATGGTGCCGTACGGGAGCGCCCGGCATCTACGCCATCGGCGACGTCGCCGGGCCGCCTTGGCTCGCGCATAAGGCAAGCCACGAGGGTGTGCTGTGCGTGGAAAAGATCGCGGGTGTGGCGGGCGTCCATCCCTTGGACCGCACCGCCATCCCGAGCTGCACCTATAGCGCGCCGCAAGTGGCGAGCGTCGGGCTGACCGAGGAGGCCGCACGGGCGGCGGGCCATGACGTGAAGGTCGGCCGCTTTCCCTATTCGGCCAACGGCAAGGCGATCGCGCAGGGCGAGACCGAGGGCCTGGTCAAAACCATTTTCGACGCGGCAACCGGGTCGCTGCTTGGCGCGCACCTCATCGGCGCCGAAGCGACCGAGCTCATCCACAGCCTCGTCATCGCAAAAACCCTGGAGACAACCGAGGCGGAATTGATCGCCGCCATCTTCCCCCATCCCACATTGTCGGAGATGATAGGCGAATCGGTGCTCGACGCTTACGGCCGCGCGCTCCATATCTAGGCCGCCGGCAAAGGGGGGTAGAGCTCCGAGCAACCTTGGAGCAAAAAGCCATGTCTATTATCTACTTTCTTATTGTTGGCCTGATCGCCGGCGTCATCGCCTCTTACGTCATGGGGCGCCAGCAGGATCTCCTGGTCAATCTCTTGATCGGTGTTATCGGCGCTGTCGTCGGCGGCCTTATTGCCGGCCTGCTCGGCATCGCGGCCTATGGCCTTCTCGGCCAGATTGTTGTCGCCACGCTCGGCGCTATTTTGTGCATCTGGGTGTGGCTGCGCATGAGATAGGATAATTCCGCAGAAACTCGTGAGGAGGTCGAGAATGGACAACGCGCAAACCTTGTTCGCGATGCCGGGCGTGGGCTTCATCGGCATGCTCGTCATCGGCATCATTGCCGGCTACATCGCCGAGAAGGCGACCGCGAGCGACCACGGCCTCCTCACCAACCTGCTGGTCGGCATCGCCGGCTCGTTGCTCGGAGGCAACCTCGCGACCCTCCTCAATGTTCAATTCTACGGTTGGCTCGGCAATTTGATCGTGGCGTCGATCGGCGCCATTCTGATCTTGTGGATCTGGCGCGCCATCAGAGGCCCTTCGGTTTGAAGCCACGACGCGGTTTTTGAATAGTCCCATGGTCACAGTGATCGAGCGTTCGCATCGGGAAGAAGCGCCGCCGCGCCATCCGGAAAAGGCGCGACTGCCCGATACGCCGGTCCTGAAGAAGCCGGACTGGATTCGCGTGCGTGCGCCCGGCGCTGAGGCCTTCGAGGCGACGCGCGGCGTGCTCCGCGCCCATCGCCTGACCACGGTGTGCGAGGAGGCGTCCTGTCCCAATATTGGCGAGTGCTGGGGCAAGCGCCACGCCACCTTTATGATCCTGGGCGACATCTGCACCCGGGCTTGCGCCTTCTGCAATGTACGGACGGGAAAGCCGGGCGCGCTCGCTCGCGACGAGCCGGCGCGGGTGGGCGACGCCGTTGCCGCGCTTGGCCTCGCCCATGTCGTCGTGACCTCGGTCGATCGCGACGATCTTGACGATGGCGGGGCGGGCCAATTCGCCGCCACCATTCGCGCCATCAGGGCGGCGGCGCCCGCGGCGAGCGTCGAGGTCCTGACCCCGGACTTCCGGCGCAAGGAGAGCGCGCTCGAAACCGTGCTCGAGGCTGCTCCCGACGTGTTCAACCACAATGTCGAGACCGTGCCCTCGCTCTACCGGCGTATCCGCCCCGGCGCCGACTATGGTCACTCGCTCGCGCTCCTGTCGCGCGCGAAGACGCTCGCGCCGGAGACGCTCGCGCCCGACCTCTTCACCAAGTCGGGCATTATGGTCGGCCTGGGCGAGACGGAAGGGGAGGTGGTCGCGGTGATGGACGATCTTCGCGCCGCGCGCGTCGATTTTCTTACCATCGGGCAATATCTTCAGCCGACGCGCAAGCATGCGGCCATCGACCGTTTCGTCACGCCCGATGAATTTGCTTCCCTCAAGCGGATTGCCGAGGCGAAAGGCTTCCTGCTCGTGGCGTCCAGTCCCTTGACCCGCTCCTCCTATCACGCCCCTGAAGATTTCGCCCGGCTCAAGGCGGCGCGGCGCGCTCTTGCCGGCTCCTGAGGCGAGCGCGATCGGCCCGGACCGTCATGCATGTCTACGAGACCAGGCATCCCGTGGCGCACACGGCCGACGACATGTTCGCCCTCGTTGCCCGCGTCGAGGACTATCCTAAGTTCCTGCCGCTCTGCGAAGCGATCGAGGTCAAGAGCCGCGAGACCGGCGAGGGCAAGGAGGTCGTCGTCGCCACCATGACGGTCGGCTACGGGCTCATCCGCGAACGCTTCACCACCCAAGTGCATCTCGACCGCGCCGCGCGGACGATTCTCGTCGAGTATCTCGACGGGCCTTTCGCGTTCCTGGAAAATCGCTGGCAGTTCCAGCCGAACGGCGCCCGCGCTTGCGACGTCGAGTTCTATATCGCCTACGCTTTCAGATCGCGCCTGTTCGAGCGGCTGATCGGGCGGCTGTTCGCCAAGGCGGTGGAGCGCTACACCCGCGCCTTCGAGGCGCGCGCCGACGCCGTCTACGGACGCAACACGCTCGCCTCACAACAGTGACAGAACGAGATCGAGCGCGCGTTCGACGCTGCGGCGCCTGATTTCCGTCCGGCCGAGATCGCCGAACGACACGCATTCGCTGCGGAGCGGCTGGTCCCGTCTTCCCGCGGCGAAGCAAACGAACCCGACCGGCTTCTCCTCGGTGCCGCCGGCAGGTCCGGCAATTCCGGTGACGGCGACAGCAAGGCTCGCATGCGAATGGGTGAGCGCCCCGCCGGCCATGGCCCGCGCCACGTCTTCGCTCACGGCACCGTGGCGCTCGATCAGCCAATAGGGCACGCCGAGCGCCTCGCTCTTGGCGCTGTTCGAGTAGGTCACGAAGCCGCGTTCGAACACGTCGGAGGAGCCGGGGATGGCGGTAAGCGTGGCCGCGATCAATCCGCCGGTGCAGGATTCAGCCGCCGTCACCGTCTCGTTGCGGTCGCGGCAGGCGTCGAGGAGCCTTGCCGCCTGCGCCAGGAGCGCGGCATCGATTTCGACGGGTTCGATCACGGCAGGCTCACCGTCGCCGTCGCCATCGCCGCGATCCCTTCGCTCCTCCCGATGAAGCCGAGCCCTTCATTGGTGGTCGCCT
Source organism: Methyloceanibacter sp. (assembly GCA_035275445.1). Taxonomy (GTDB): domain Bacteria; phylum Pseudomonadota; class Alphaproteobacteria; order Rhizobiales; family Methyloligellaceae; genus Methyloceanibacter. Next base: position 4,443 of record DATEMT010000195.1, read on the forward strand.
TGATGCTCACTTGCCCGACATCGAGACCAAGCATGGCGGCGATGCGTGCCCGCATCTCCTCGCGATGGGGGCCGATGCGCGGACCCTCGCAGATGAGCGTGACGTCGACATGCACGATCGCGCCGCCGCGCTGCTCGATCAGCGCGGCTGCATGCTTGAGAAAAAGTTCCGATGCGGCGCCGCGCCAGCGGGCGTCGGAAGGCGGGAAGTGCACGCCGATATCCCCTTCGGCGACGGTGCCGAGAAGCGCGTCGGTCAAGGCGTGCAAGGCGACGTCGGCATCGCTGTGACCGACGAGCGTCTTCGGATGCGGGATGCTCACGCCGCACAGCGTGACGGCGTCGCCGGGGCCGAACGCGTGCACGTCGTAACCGGTCGCGACGCGGATCGTGCCGGCATCGCGCCCGCGCTCAGGCCGCAATAACTCGTCGGCGATGCGTAGATCCTCCGCCGTGGTCAGCTTGCGATTGCTCGCGGCCCCTTCAACCAGCGCGACATCGAGGCCGAACCATTCGGCGACGGCGGAATCGTCGGTGAAGTCGCGCATCGGTTCTCGTTCCGCCGCCGCGCGGTGGGCCGCAAGGATCGGTCCGAAGGCGAAGCCCTGCGGCGTCTGCGCCTGCCACAGGCTCTCGCGCGCGACCGTGCCGGTCACGCGCCCCTCGTCGGCGCGCTTCAAGCTGTCGGTGACGGGAAGTGCAGGCAGGGCGCAATGATGGACCGTGAGCGCCTCGATGACGCGATCGATGAGTGCCGAGGGCACGAAGGGCCGCGCCGCGTCGTGAATGAGAACGGACGTGGGCGCCCGGTTCGCCAGCGCCTCGAGACCGGCGCGAACGGAGTCTTGACGGCGGAAGCCGCCCGCGACCGGATCGCGCAAGCGCGCAGCATGAGGTGCGGCTGCGGCGCGGTAGAGCGGGTCGTCATCGGGATTGATCACGACGAGAACGTCATCGATGCGCGGATGCAAGGCGAAGGCGGCGATGGCCCGGGTCAGCATCGGCGCGCCGCCGACCGGCCGGTACTGCTTGGGGCCGTCCGCGCCGCCGGCCGCCCGCGATCCTCGTCCCGCGGCGACGATCAGGGCTGCCACGCTCACGCGGCAACCCCCATGAACAAGAAAATATCAAATGATATCATGGACTTGTTGCAGCGCGGCAAAACGATTGTTGCTCCGCTTGAGATTGGCCCATATCCTGCCCAAGGAAAAGTCATGAAGCTTTCCTGCACAAAAAATATGCACAAGCGGGTCGACCCGCCAGTGCCTCACCGAGGATACACCGCTTGATCGGCGCGGCCAAAAAACTCCATGCGCGGCGACCCGACGAGGCGCCCCCGATCGAGATCGCTCTTCTCGGCGCGCTGCCGCACCCGCTGCTCGTCATCGGCGACACGCTTGCCATCGATTACGCCAACATCGCCGCCGAGGATTTCTTTCAGATGAGCGTCGGCGTGCTGTGCCGGCGCTCTCTCACCGACGTCGTCGCCTTCGGCAGTCCGCTCACGGCTCTCGTCGAGCAGGTTCAACGGAACGGCGCCACCGTCAACGAATACGGTGTGGAACTGAGCTCGTTTCGCTTCGATGCGCCGAAGCTTGTCGATCTTTACGGCGGCCCCGTCGCCGAACTGCCGGGGCGGGTGCTCGTCATGGTCCAGCAGCGCAGCATGGCGCAGATGATCGAGCGCCAACTGACCCATCGCGGAGCCGCCCGCTCGGTCTCGGGTCTTGCCGCCGTGCTCGCCCATGAGATCAAGAATCCGCTGTCCGGCATCAGGGGCGCGGCGCAACTGATCGAAAGCGAGCGCGCCGATTCCGATCGCACCCTGACCCAGCTCATTTGTGCCGAGTCCGACCGCATCTGCAAGCTCGTGGACCGCATGCAGATTTTCGGCGACGAGCGGCCCCTGCAACGCGAGCCGGTCAACATTCACGACGTGCTCGACCACGTCAAACAGATCGCCGTCACGGGCTTCGCGCGCCAGATCAAGATCGTCGAGAACTACGATCCTTCGCTGCCGCCGGTGCCGGGCGATCGCGACAAGCTGATCCAGGCCTTCCTCAATCTGGTGAAGAACGCGGCCGAGGCGATCGGCGAGGAGCGGGCCGACGGCCAGATTGCGCTCTCCACCTCGTTCCGGCCCGGGGTGCGCCTTTCGGTGCCGGGCAGCCAGGCACGCGTCAGCCTGCCGCTCGAGATCGCGATCGAGGACAATGGCGGGGGCGTGCCCGCCGAGTTGATGCCGCATCTGTTCGACCCGTTCGTGACCACCAAGCCGTCGGGCACCGGGCTCGGGCTTGCGCTCGTCGCCAAGATCGTCGGCGATCACGGCGGCGTCATCGAATACGATTCGCGACCGCGACTGACTGTGTTCCGCGCGCTGATGCCGATGGCCGAAGGCGGGACGCCCGAGGGCAGGGAGGGTTAGGACCGCTAATGACCAAGGGCAACATCCTCATCGCCGACGACGACGCCGCGATCCGCACCGTGCTCAACCAGGCGCTGGCACGCGCCGGTTACGCCCCGCGGGTGACCGGCAACGCCGCGACGCTGTGGCGCTGGATCAATCAAGGCGAAGGCGACCTCGTCATCACCGACGTGCTCATGCCCGACGAGAACGCCTTCGACCTCATTCCCCGCGTCAAGAAGGTGAGACCCGACCTGCCCATCATCGTCATGAGCGCGCAGAACACCTTCATGACCGCGATCACGGCGGCCGAGCGCGGCGCCTATGAATATCTGCCGAAGCCCTTCGACCTGAACGAGCTCGTCGCCGTGGTCGGACGCGCGCTCGCCGAACCGCGGCGCAAGGCCCAACGGCTTCCCGCCGACACCCAAGAAGGCCTGCCGCTGATCGGCCGTTGCCCGGCGATGCAGGAAATCTACCGCGTGCTCGCCCGGCTCACGCAGACCGATCTCACCGTCATGATCACCGGCGAATCCGGCACCGGCAAGGAACTGGTCGCCCGCGCGCTGCACCAATACGGCAAGCGCCGCAACGGCACCTTCGTCGCCATCAACATGGCGGCGATCCCGCGCGAGCTGATCGAGTCGGAACTGTTCGGCCACGAGAAAGGCGCCTTCACCGGCGCCCAGAACCGGCATACCGGGCGGTTCGAGCAGGCCGAAGGCGGCACGCTCTTCCTCGACGAGATCGGCGACATGCCGATGGAAGCGCAGACGCGTCTCTTGCGCGTGTTGCAGCAGGGCGAATACACCACCGTCGGCGGCCGCACGCCGATCAAGTCGAATGTCAGGATCATCGCCGCGACCAATCGCGATCTGCACCAGCAGATCGACCAGGGTCTGTTCCGCGAGGACCTGTTCTACCGCCTCAACGTCGTGCCGCTCCGCCTGCCGCCGCTCAGGGAACGTCTCGACGACATTCCCGATCTCGTGCGTCACTTCCTCGCCATCGCCGCGCGCGAAGGGCTGCCGCCGAAGGGTTTCGAGCCGGCGGCGATCGAGCGTTTGAAGCGCTACCACTGGCCGGGCAATGTGCGCGAGCTCGAGAACTTGGTGCGCCGGCTCTCGGCGATCTATTCCCAGGAGATCGTCGCCGTCGACATGATCGAGAACGAATTGGCGAGCCCGGGCCGCGCCCCTTACGCCAACGCCGCCGAGGCGACGGGCGATCTCTCCGAGGCGGTCGAGCGCCACCTTGCCGACTACTTCATGGGCTTCGGCAACGAGCTGCCGCCCACCGGCCTCTACGGCCGCGTCCTCAAGAAAATCGAACTGCCGCTGATCACGGCGGCACTCGTGGCCACCCGCGGAAACCAAATTCGCGCCGCCGATCTTTTGGGGCTTAACCGCAACACTTTGCGCAAGAAAATTCGCGATCTGGGAATCAAGGTGGTTCGCACCCAGAGCGGCTAGCGCCGCAATCCTGATCGCGTAACATATTGAAATTGATGGATGTCCAGCCGCAGGCGCCGACGCGTGCCTGCGGCGCTTACGTCTGCGGACGATTTTTGTCGCCAAAGCGCCACATTGTGATTTTATTGCATCATTTCTGAGGCTGGCACTCCCGAGAAGCGGCGCGGTCCAGGGGAGAGTTGGGGCATGCCTTTGGTGGCGTTTTTCGATTCCTGTACGCGAAGGCTGTGCGTTCGCCTGGCGGCGGCGACACCATGACCGAACCTCCTCTCGAGACCGTGACGGCGCAGGACGCCTCGCCCGCTGAGACGGCCTCCGCCAGGGACGAAGGGCGCCGGCGTCCGCCTTTCGCCGTCGGGCTGATTACGGCGGTGCTTTCGCTCTGCTCCGGTCTCGCCACGTTCCTGATCCTGACCGGGCTCACGGTCATCAAGCCGACCGACAACGTCGTGGCCGGCGTACTTTTCATCAATCTCGTGCTCGTGCTGGCAATGATCGCCATCATCGCCTGGCAGGTGACGGGGCTGTGGCGCGCCCGCCGCCGTCAGGCCGCCGGCTCGCAGTTGCATGTGCGCATCGTCAGGCTCTTGAGCGTGATCGCGCTCATCCCCGCGGTCTTGCTCGCCATCTTCGCCAGCATCTCTCTCGATCGCGGCCTCGACTATTGGTTCTCCGAACGCACCCAAGCGATCATCCAGAACTCGATCGACGTGGCGACCGCCTATGTCGAGGAACATGCCCAGGTCATCCGTGCCGATACCGTGGCCATGGCACGGGACATCGACGAAGCGGCGGATCTGGCGCGGTCTCTGCCGCAAAACTTCAGCAGCTTCCTCAGGGTCCAGGCCTCCATGAGGGCGTTTCCCGTCGCCTATCTCATCGACGGGGAGGGGAAGGTTCTCGCCACCGGGGGCGACGCCCGAACCGTGCCGTTCCGCGCGCCGCCGGCCGAGGTCATGTTGCGCGCCAAGGCGGGACCGCCGGTGCCGTTTTCTCTCATCGACACCAACATGGTCGGCGCGATCAAAGTGCTGGAGAATTTCACCGACACCTATCTCTACGTGGCCCGTCCCGTGAACGCCCGCGTGCTCCAGCACCTCACCACCACAAGGGCCAAAGCCGCCGAGTATCAAGCGCTCGAACAGCGGCGCTACGGCGTCCAGGTCGCCTACGGCCTGATGTATCTCGCCATCGCCTTGACGCTGCTTGCGACGGCGATCTGGATCGGCATGTGGTTCGCCAATCGCCTGGTCGCGCCCATCCGCCAACTCATGGGCGCGGCCCAGCAGATTTCGCGCGGCAACCTCGCCGTCAATGTCGATGTTCGGCCCGCCGATGGCGACCTTGCGGTGCTCGGCTCCACGTTCAACACCATGACCGCCGAGCTCAAGAGCCAGCGCGACGAGCTGGTCGGCGCCAACTCGAAGCTCGACGAGCGCCGCCAGTTCATGGAGGCGGTGTTGTCGGGCGTCACCGCCGGCGTTGTCGGCGTCGACACCGACGGCGTCGTCACCATCGTCAACCGCTCGGCCGAGACGCTGTTGCAGATGAAGGCGGCCAATCTCGTCGGTCAGCCGCTCGCCAAGTCCGTGCCCGAATTCGCGCCGGTGCTCAAGCGGGCGCAGAAGCAGGGCAAACGTCTCGTCACCGATCAAGTCACGCTGCGGCGCCAGGGCTCGGAGCGCAATTTCGCCGTGCGCGTCACCAGCGAAGGCCAAGACCGCGACGCGCAAGGTTTCGTCGTCACCTTCGACGACATGACCGAACTCGTCAGCGCGCAGCGCAGCACGGCCTGGGCCGACGTCGCCCGCCGCATCGCCCACGAGATCAAGAACCCGCTCACGCCGATCCAGCTTTCCGCCGAGCGCATTCGCCGCAAATACGGCGACTCGATCACCAAGGATCGCGAGGTGTTCGATCAATGCACCAACACCATCATTCGCCAAGTGTCGGATATCGGCCGCATGGTCGATGAGTTTTCCGCCTTCGCCCGCATGCCCAAACCGGTGATGGAGCGCCACGACGTGCGCGACGTGGTGCGCGAGGCCGTGTTCCTGTTCCAGGTGTCGAGGCCCGACATCGCCTTTGAGCTCGATCTTCCCGAGACGCCGGTCGTGGCGCTGTCCGACCGTCGTCTGCTCGCCCAAGCCGTCACCAATCTCGTCAAGAACGCAAGCGAAGCGATCGACACGGCGGTCGAGAAGGATGCCTCGCGCGCAAACTCGGGCCGCATCGTCGCCAAGGTTCGCACCAAGGGACGGCGGGTGCAGATTACCGTGATCGACAACGGCTGCGGTCTGCCGGCGGAGAACCGCGAACGGCTGGTCGAACCCTACATGACCACGCGCGAGAAGGGGACAGGGCTTGGTCTCGCCATCGTGCAGCGCATCACCGAGCAGCATGGCGGGACGCTTACGCTCGCCGATGCGCCGAAACGCAACGGCAAGGTCGAAGGGGCCTCGGTGCGGATGGATTTCCCGATGGGCGAAAGGGAAGGGACGAGCGCGGAGGAGGTCATGCCCGAGCCGGGCGCGTCCGCGCCGTCGAGTACACCCGGGCGTACGGCCGAGGCTGAGGCCGAAGAGGAAGAGGGAGTGACCCATGGCGTCTGACATTCTGGTCGTCGATGACGAAACCGACATCAGGGAACTGATCGCGGGTATTCTCGAGGACGAAGGTCATTCGACCCGTCTTGCCAAGGACAGCGACGAGACGCTGAAGGCGATCGAGGAGCGGCGTCCCTCGCTCGTGATCCTCGATATCTGGCTACAAGGCTCCAAGCTCGACGGACTCGAGCTGCTCGACCGCATCAAAAAGGCCCACCCCG
>DATEMT010000196.1:0-6603 GCA_035275445.1 Methyloceanibacter sp.
AAGGTCGAGCAAGACCAAAAAATGGCCGGTGTCCTGCGCCCGCCCGCTGTCAGCGGTCTAGCGTTTGGCGGAATTTGGTGGAGCCAGGCGGGATCGAACCGCCGACCTCGTGAATGCCATTCACGCGCTCTCCCAACTGAGCTATGGCCCCTTCAGGTGTCGGGTATGGGGTATCAGGTGTCAGGTTTAGGGATGTCGGCGGCAAGTGTCAAAATTGATCGCTGTCACCGGCATCGGCAACCCGTACCTAGCCTTCCTCGCCCTTGTCGCCGCCGACGATGCCTTTCACGTCGGTCTCCCCCTCTTCCTCTTCCTCGAGGAAGGCATTTTCGTCGTCGCCTGGCGGAATCTCCGGCGCGTCGTCGCCGAGATCGACCATCTCCTCGTCTTCGGTAATGGTCGCTTCGGCGCCGGCCTCCTCGACCTCCTCCAGACTGATGACTTCGGGCGTCTCCTCGACCGGCCGGGGCTTCACCTCCTCGACCTTGCGCGGCGCCGCCGCTTGGGCGCGTTCGCTGCTGCGGCGCGACGGCGCCGTCGGCAGCTGATAGGCGGCCTGACAGACGGGGCAGGTAATGGGCGAACGGTTCAGATCGTAAAACCGCGCTCCACAGCTCGAGCAAACGCGCTTGGTCCCGCGTGCGGGTTTCGACATCGATCGTCCTCGATGATGGGCCTCAGAATGGGCACCCCATTGCCACGCCGCATCTGTGCTGTCAAAAGCTATTGAACGCCCGAAATTCCCGCCTGAGACGCTATGAAGCACCCCCTGACCGCACGCTCGTCCGCACGCCTTTCCGGGCGGGTGCGGGTGCCGGGCGACAAATCGATTTCCCATCGCGCCCTGATCCTGGGGGCGCTCGCCACCGGCACAACCCGGATCGCGGGGTTGCTCGAAGCCGAAGACGTCGCCGCGACCGCAAATGCGCTCTCCGCGCTCGGCGCCGAGGTCGAGCGCTCGAATGGCAAGGTGACGGTGAGGGGGCAGGGCATCGGCGGCTTGCGCGCGCCCTCCGCGCGGCTCGACTTCGGCAATTCCGGCACCGCGGCCCGGCTCATGCTCGGCGTCATCGCCGGCCATGACATGGAAGTCGAGCTGACGGGCGATGCCTCGTTGCAGCGGCGGCCGATGGGACGGGTCCTCGCGCCGCTGGCGGCCATGGGCCTGCAAACCGGGGCGGAAGCCGATCGCGCTACTCTCCCGCTCGTGGTTCGCGGCACCTCGGACCTTCTCCCCGTCGTCTACGGCCTTCCCGTGCCGTCGGCGCAAGTGAAGTCGGCCGTGCTTCTCGCCGGTCTTCACGCGCCGGGCCGCACCACGGTGATCGAGCCCTTGGCGACGCGCGACCACACCGAGCGCATGCTGGGATTTTTCGGCGCCGAGCTCGTCGGCGAGGAGCGGGGCGAGGGCGCCCGCGCGGTGACGGTGTGCGGGGATGCCGAACTTCACGGCGCGAGCATCGCCGTTCCGGGCGATCCGAGTTCCGCCGCGTTCCTGATCGCCGCGGCTGTGATTGCGCCCGGCTCCGACATTGTCGTCGAGGGCGTGCTGCTCAATCCGACGCGAAGCGGCTTCATCGAAACCTTGATCGAGATGGGCGCCAATATCGAGATCCTCGACCGCCGCGACGAAGGCGGCGAGCCCGTCGGCGATCTTCGCGTGCGCTCGAGCGCGCTGAAAGCCGTGCGCGTGACGCGCGAGCGGGCGCCGTCGATGATCGACGAATATCCCATCCTCGCCTGTCTTGCCGCCTTCGCCGAGGGCGAAACCGCGATGGAGGGCTTGGCCGAGCTGAAGGTCAAGGAGAGCGACCGTCTCGCCGCCACGGAAGCCGGCCTTGCCGCTTGCGGCGTCTCCGTCCGGGTCGCGGGCGACGACCTCTTTGTCGAGGGCAAAGGCGCAGTCGCAGGCGGCGCGCGCGTCGAGACGCTGATGGATCACCGCATCGCCATGGCCTTCCTGACGCTGGGGCTCGGCGCCCGTGCGCCGGTCACGATCGATGACGCGACCATGATCGGAACGAGCTTCCCCGGCTTTGTGCCCCTGATGACCCGGCTCGGAGCGAATTTCGGCACATGCTGATCGCGATCGACGGTCCCGCCGCTTCCGGCAAAGGAACGCTCGGCCGGCTCATCGCCGCGCATTACGGCCTGCCTCATCTCGACACCGGCAAGCTCTACCGCGCGGTTGCGCGCGACACCGTGGCCGCCGGACAGGCGCCCGCCGACGCCTGTGCCGCACTTGGCGCGGCCAAAGCGCTCGATCCCGCCACGCTCGACGATCCGAGACTGATGGGAAGCCGGATTGGCGAGGCCGCTTCCATCGTCGCGAGCCATCCGGGCGTCAGGGAGGCGCTTCGCGCCTATCAGCGCGCCTTCGCCGGCCAGGCTTGCGGTGCCGTCATCGACGGGCGCGACATCGGCACGGTCATCTGCCCCGAGGCCGACGTGAAACTGTTCGTGACCGCGAACGCCGAGACCCGCGCGCTCCGTCGCTATCGCGAGCTCCGCGAGGCCGGCCACGGCGTGACCGAGGCCGAGGTCCTCGCCGATATCGAGCGCCGGGACCAACGCGACAAAACCCGCGCCATTTCCCCCTTGCGCAAGGCCCGGGACGCATACTTGCTCGACACCACGAATTTGGATATAGACGCGGCGTTCAAGGCAGCCATCGCTTTGATCGATGCTGCGATGGGCCGTGCTGGGCGGACCGGTTGAGGTCATGCCCTTTTTGCATTGGCACATCACTTTTCGATGATTTCCGCGAGGGTTAGCGGACCGCGGAGCCGGGCAGGCAAGCCCGCTCCGCCAGGTTTCGCGAGCCCGTTTGAGCCTTTAGCGAGGCAGGAGACCGAGTATGATGCGACGCCGAGTAGGAGCCTAGATGACCGAGCCGCAAGCGAGTGTGAGCCATCCCAGCCGCGACGAATTCGCGGCCCTGCTTGAAGAGTCGCTCACCGGAACCGCGCTCCAGGAAGGCAGCGTGGTCAAGGGCACCATCGTCGCGATCGAAAAAGACGTCGCCGTCATCGATGTCGGACTGAAGACCGAAGGCCGCATTCCCCTCAAAGAATTTGGCGTCTCGGGCCGCTCGGCCGATCTCTCCGTCGGCGACGAAGTCGATGTTTATCTCGAGCGGGTCGAGAACGCGGCCGGCGAAGCGGTGCTGTCGCGCGAGAAGGCCCGCCGCGAGGAGAGCTGGACCAGGCTCGAAGAGAAGCACAAGGCGGGCGAGCGCGTCGAGGGCGTGATCTTCAACCGCGTCAAGGGCGGCTTCACCGTCGATCTCGATGGCGCCGTGGCCTTCCTGCCGGGAAGCCAGGTGGACATTCGCCCGATCCGCGATGTCGGCCCGCTGATGAACGTGCCGCAACCCTTCCAGATCCTCAAAATGGACCGCCGCCGCGGCAATATCGTCGTCTCGCGCCGTTCCGTGCTCGAAGAGACCCGCGCCGAGAAGCGCAGCGAGATCGTCGCCCGTCTCGAAGAGGGTCAGGTCATCGACGGCGTGGTCAAGAACATTACCGATTACGGCGCCTTCATCGACCTCGGCGGCATCGACGGCCTGCTTCACGTCACCGACATGGCGTGGAGGCGCGTCAATCATCCGAGCGAGATCGTGAATGTCGGCGACACGGTGAAGGTGCAGATCATCCGCATCAACCCGGAGACGCAACGCATCAGCCTCGGCATCAAGCAGCTCGAAGCCGACCCGTGGGAGGGCATCGCCGCCAAGTACCCGACCGGCTCCCGCTTCAAGGGCACGGTGACCAACATCACCGACTACGGCGCCTTCGTCGAGCTCGAGCCCGGCGTCGAGGGGCTGATCCACGTCTCGGAGATGAGCTGGACCAAGAAGAACGTCCATCCCGGCAAGATCGTCTCTACCAGCCAGGAGGTCGAGGTCCAGGTGCTCGAGGTCGATCCGGACAAGCGCCGGATTTCGCTCGGGCTGAAGCAGACCCAGGAGAATCCGTGGGTCGCTTTCGCCGCCAACCATCCGCCCGGAACGACCATCGAAGGCCATATCCGCAACATCACCGAGTTCGGCTTGTTCATCGGACTGGATGGCGGGATCGACGGCATGGTGCATTTGTCCGACCTCGACTGGTCCAAGTCGGGCGAAGACGCGCTCAAGGAATACAAGAAGGGCGACATGGCCAAGGCCGTGGTGCTCGAATGCGATTCCGAGAAAGAGCGCATCAGCCTCGGCATCAAGCAGCTTACCGCGGACCCGTTCGCCGCCGGCGCACCTTCGGCGAAATTGAAGAAGGGTATGCGCGTGACGTGCGAGGTGACCGCCGTCAAGGACAACGGGCTCGAAGCCAAGCTGATCGATCACGACCTCACCACCTTCATCCGCAGGTCCGACCTGTCGCGCGACCGCTCCGAGCAGCGTCCCGATCGCTTCGGCGTCGGCGAGAAGTTCGATGCCGTCGTAACTCAGGTCGATGCCAAGACGCGCAAGGTCTCGGTTTCGATCAAGGCGCTGGAAATCGCCGAGGAGAAGGAGGCGGTGGCCCAGTACGGCTCGACCGATTCCGGCGCTTCGCTCGGCGATATCCTCGGCGCGGCTCTGAACAAGGCCAAGGGCGAGGACGACGTCGACGGCGACGACGAGCCGGCGCCTAAGCCGAAGCGCAAGCGCGCCAAGGACGACAGCGAATCGAGTGACGCCGCAGAAGAATAGGCCGCAGGCGCGTGATCCTCTGGTTCATAGCGCGAGGATGAATGGCTCTCGACGCTGAAAGCGTGATCGATCGTAGGCGGCTGAAGCGGCGCGTGACGGCGTGGCGGCTTGCGGCGCTGGTGTTCGGCCTCCTCGCGCTCGGCTTGTATCTCTTGAGCGATCGTGACGGCATAGGCCCGGCGAGCTTGTTGCCTCACGTGGCCCGGGTGACCGTGTCGGGCATCATCACCGACGACCGCAAGATGAACGAGCTGATCGAAAAGATCGGCAAGTCCGACCAGGTCAAGGCCGTCATTCTCGACATCAACAGTCCGGGCGGCACGACCACTGGCGGCGAGGCGCTCTACGATGCGGTACGCCGCCTCGCCGAGAAGAAGCCCGTGGTCGCCGTTTGCGGCACGCTTGCCACCTCCGCCGCCTATATCGCCGCGCTCGCCACCGACCGCATCTTCGTCTACGGCAACACCATCACCGGTTCGGTCGGCGTCATCTTCCAATGGGCCGAGGTCACCGAGCTCCTGAAAACGCTCGGCATCAAGGTCGAGGAGGTGCGAAGCGGTCCGCTGAAGGCGGTGCCGAGCCCATTCGAGCCTGCCGACGAGAAGGCCCGCGCGCTTACCGAGGAGATGGTGCAGGAGGCGAAGCTCTGGTTCATCGATCTCGTGAGCAAACGCCGCAACATCGACGCTACATCCGTTCCCGGCCTCACCGACGGGCGCATCTATTCCGGCCGTCAGGCCGTCGAGTTGAAGCTCGTCGATGCCATCGGCGACGAGAAGGCGGCAATGTCCTGGCTCGCCAAGGAGCGCGACGTTCCGAAGGGTCTCAAGGTCGTCGATTGGAAGCCGGCGGAGGAAAGTTCCGGCTGGTTCGGTTGGCTGTCCGGGGCCCTGGGCGCCGTTTTTGGCGTTTCGGCTGAAAGGCTTGGCAGCCTCCTCGGCCAAATCTCCTCCACCCTCAAGCTTGACGGTCTGGTTTCGGTTTGGCACCCTGCATCGAGCTAGCGGGGGATGCAACTCTCGCTGAGCGCGGGCGAGGTGGAACGTTCCATGATAAAATCGGAATTGATTCAGAAAATCGCCACGGCCAATCCGCATCTCTTCCATCGCGACGTCGAGCGCATCATCAATATCGTGCTCGATAAGATCACCGAGTCGCTGGCGCACGGGGACCGGGTGGAGTTGCGCGGATTTGGCGCCTTCACGGTGAAGCATCGCGCGGCCCGCCAGGGGCGCAATCCGCGCACGGGGGACACGGTCTATGTCGAGGACAAATACGTCCCCTTCTTCAAGACCGGCAAGGAACTGCGCGAGCGCTTGAACCCCGACGGCGCCCGTTAGCCGGTCGCTCATGAGAGTCCGCGCCAATGTGGCGTAAGCTCGTTCTTGCCCTCATCGTCGTGCCGCTCGCGCTTGTGCTGCTCACGCTTGCCGTGGTCAATCGGGCGGAAACCACCCTCATTCTCGATCCGTTCGGGGGAAGCGAGGGGAGCTACGGGCTTCATGCGCCGTTCTTCCTCTTCCTGCTTGGCGCGTTCGCGCTCGGCCTCGTCGTCGGCGGGACCGCGACCTGGTTTCGCCAAGGAAAGTGGCGCCGGACGGCGCGGGACGGGGCTCGCGAGACCCGCGAATTGCGCCTTCAGACCGACCGGCTCGAACGGGAACTCGAGGGCGGAGGACACGCGCACGGCCGGCCGCGCCTCGCCGCGGACTGACCGGCGCCTCTCATGGGTGCCTGCCTGGAAGCCCGGCTCGGCTAACCGCTTGGCAACGCCAATTGGTGCACTGCGATAGACTTTTGGCCCAGGATTGGCATAGGGTGGCGCCGGGCGGACCCTGAAATACCGCCAAAAACCTCACAGCTGAGAGCTTGAAGGTGCCGGTTAAGGTCAAAATCTGCGGCGTGCGAACGCC
>DATEMT010000197.1:0-13787 GCA_035275445.1 Methyloceanibacter sp.
TTGGTGAGCCAAACGTCGAACACCGGGTGCTCGACGGCGTGAAGGCCGGGACTCTCGGCGAACATCCAGCCGGTAAAGATTCGTTGCACCTCGCCGGTGAGCTTCACTTCGTCAACTTCGACGAAGGAGGCGGTGCGCGGCTGCTCCGTCGGCGGGCGGCTATCGCATACGCGCGGCGTCACCTTGAGCGCGCCGAACTCCACCGTGTTGTTGATGGGAACCTCAAGATGCGAAATCCGCCCGGTGACCTTGTCGAGGGCGGCGAAGACGGCGATCGGGTTCTTGACGATTTCGGCCGAGGCTGTGCCCGGCTGAAACAAGGCGGCCAGCGCGAGGCATGAAAGGGCAAGGACGCGACGAAGCCCGCGCCTATTGCCGATCTTGCCTCGTTCCGCCATGCCGCAAACCTTTTGAACCGGCCGTTCGACGATTGCGCCGTCCGAGGCAGCACTCCCCTCGCCGAGCGCGCCTCTCGCCATCATGACCTGCGGCAAACGCCTCGTCCAGGATTGGGGCATCGATGTGGCGTCCCGGATCAGTCGCCGCGCACGGCGTGAAAGCGAAGTCGAACGTGGTCGGCGGTCCAGCGCCCATCGGTGTCGCACAGCGCGGGCCGCAGCAGCTCGAGAACCTCTCCCACGACCTCGCTGCGCTCAGGCTCGGGGAACTGGTCGAAAAACGACCTGCCGAAGGTCCTGAGCCACCCCTCCATGCCGGTCTTGAGCGGGGTCGGACGCGGCACGAGAGCGATATCCTTGACCGTGAAGCCGCCTTCGGTGAGCAGGCGGCCATACTCCTCCGGCGTCGGAAAGAACCAGGGCGCGGTCAAGGCGGGATCGGCGCTCCGGCGCACTCCCACGGCGCGGATCGCCGTTCCGATCGCCGCGACATTGCCGTGCCCGCCAAGCTCGCCGACAAAGCGGCCGCCCGAGCGAAGCGCGCGGCCGACGCCGGCGATGACAAGGTTCGGCTTTCGCATCCAGTGGAGCGCGGCATTGGAGAAGACCGCGTCGAACTCCGAGACAAAATCGAGCGCGTGGCCATCGACCTTGCGCACGGCGAGCCCCTTCATGCGCGCGACGGCGAGCAGCTCATCGCTCAGATCGACGCCGATCACGTCGGCGCCGAGCGCCCGGATCTCCGCCGTGAGCGCGCCGTCGCCGCAGCCGAGATCGAGGATGCGCTCGCCTGGCTTGGCCTCGAGCATGTGGAAGATGGGCCCGGCGAGCTCCTGCACGAAGCGGCCGTTCTTGGCGTAGTCCGACGCCGTCCAGCGCTGCACCGGCGTCGGAAGCTCGGCGTCGAGTGCCGGCGGTTCGTTCAATTGGGCTGCCACGGCTCGTAATCCAGCTTGGGTTTCGCCGTATCGGTGCGGAGCGTCGAGCCGGGCGGACGGTAGGCCTCGAACGTCCCGGTCAGGTTCGGCCGATGGGCCTGTTGCCACGGACGCGGCGAATAGCGCTCCTCGGTCGGCGGCACATCGACGGTGTAGTGCAGCCAGGCGTGCCACTCGGGCGGGACCTGCGACGGCTCGGAAAGCAAGCGGTAGACGACCCAGCGGCGCTTCCCGCCCCGCTCGCGGTAATAGACGTTGCCCAGTCCGTCCTCGCCAACGCGCTCTCCCTTCCGCCAGGTGTAGAGGCGCGTGCCGATGGTGTTCCCGGTCCACCAGGCGAAGAGTTCGGTGAAAAGTCCCATGCCAGCGTTCGCCGCTTCTTCGTTTGCGCCGGGACTATGGCCTCAAGGCCGAGCCCCTGTCCAGGCCGCGCCCCGCCCTGGCGATCGAGCGGCGCCATTATTATGTGCTCCGTGTGAGGGTCCCGCGACGCCCGGCCGCGGGAGCCAAAGGACCGGAGACCCGCTCGATCTGGGCCGGCTCTGTCCCCTCGCTGTCCACATAACTTCCCCAGACTCCCCCACAGCCTTTAGTGGTATAGTAAGAAGTGAGTGCATATATGTTGATGCCCAACACGAATCGCCCCAGTTTCAGCGGTTACGCGCGCGCTCGGCAAAGAGCGCCTGGCTAGGGGGGAAGAAAGCGATGCGGATCGAGAGACGATTCACCGAGGCAGGCAAGTCGCCTTATGGCGCCATTCCGTTCCGGGACAGCGGCAGCGAGATCCGCAACCCCGACGGCTCGGTGGTGTTCTCTCTCGCGAGCTTCGCGGTCCCGGCGCATTGGAGCGGGGTCGCCGCCGACATCTTGGCGCAGAAATATTTCCGTAAAGCTGGCGTGCCCGCGAAGTCCAAGCGGGTCGAGGAGAATGCGGTCCCGTCCTGGCTGTGGCGGTCCGTGCCCGACGAGGCGGCGCTCGCCTCCCTCCCCGAGGGGGAGAGATACGGCGGCGAGACCGACGCGCGCCAGGTCTTCGACCGGCTGGCCGGCACGTGGACCTATTGGGGCTGGAGGGGCGGCTATTTCACCAGCGAAAAGGACGCGAGCGCCTTCTTCGACGAGCTGCGCTACATGCTCGCCATGCAGATGGGCGCGCCCAACAGCCCGCAATGGTTCAATACCGGCCTCCACTGGGCCTATGGCATCGATGGCCCGAGCCAGGGTCATTACTATGTCGATTTCGAAACCGGCGAGGTCAAAGCCTCGACCTCGGCGTATGAGCGCCCCCAGCCTCACGCCTGCTTCATCCAGTCGATCGACGACGACCTCGTCAACGAGGGCGGCATTATGGACTTATGGGTGCGGGAAGCCCGGCTGTTCAAATACGGCTCGGGCACCGGCACCAATTTCTCGCAGCTCAGAGGCGAGAAGGAGCCGCTCTCGGGCGGGGGCAAGTCTTCCGGCCTGATGAGCTTCCTCAAGATCGGCGACCGGGCGGCGGGCGCGATCAAATCGGGGGGCACGACGCGCCGCGCGGCCAAGATGGTCGTGGTCGATATCGACCACCCCGATATCGAGGATTACATCAACTGGAAGGTCAACGAGGAGCAGAAGGTGGCGGCGCTCGTCACCGGCTCGAAGATCCTGGCCGAGCGGCTCAACGCCATCCTCAAGGCTTGCGTCAATTGCGAGGGCGACGGCGGAGATTGCTTCGATCCCAACCGCAACCCGGCGCTGAAGCGCGAGATCAGAGCGGCGCGCAAGGCCAAGGTGCCCGACAATTCCATCCGCCGGGTGATCCAGTTCGCCCGCCAGGGCTACACGTCGATCCAGTTTCCGATCTTCGACACGGACTGGGATTCGGAGGCTTATCGCACCGTATCGGGCCAGAACTCCAACAACTCGGTGCGGGTGAACGACGACTTCCTGCGCGCGGTCGAGGCCGGTGGCGACTGGAACCTGACCTTCCGCAAGAACGGCGCCGTGGCCAAGACGGTGAAGGCGAAGGAGCTGTTCGAGCAGATCGGATACGCCGCCTGGGCTTGCGCCGATCCCGGCATCCAGTTCCACACCACCGTCAACGACTGGCACACCTGCCCCGCGGCCGGACCGATCAAGGCGTCGAACCCGTGCTCGGAATACATGTTCCTCGACGACACAGCCTGCAATCTCGCCTCGCTGAACCTCATGACGTTCCGCAAGGATGACGGCAGCTTCGACATCGAGGCCTACGAGCATGCAATCGGGCTGTGGACGGTCGTGCTCGAGATCGCGGTGACGATGGCGCAATTCCCCTCGCGACGGATCGCCCAGCTCTCCTACGAGTACCGCACGCTCGGTCTCGGCTACGCCAATATCGGCGGCCTCTTGATGGCATGGGGCGTTCCCTACGACTCGCCGCAGGGCCGCGCGCTCTGTGGCGCGCTCAGCGCCATCATGACGGGCGTATCCTATGCCACGAGCGCCGAGATGGCGCGCGAGCTTGGGGCCTTCCCCGGCTATGCGGCGAACCGTGAGGCCATGCTCCGGGTCATGCGCAATCATGCGCGCGCAGCTTCGGGCGATGCGTCCGGCTATGAGGCCCTCGACACGGCGCCGGTGCCGCTCGACCACGCGTCCTGTCCCGACCCGCGCCTCCTCTCCCATGCGGTGCACGCCTGGGACAAGGCGATCGAGCTTGGACGCAATCACGGCTACCGCAACGCCCAAGCGACCGTGATTGCGCCGACCGGCACGATCGGCCTCGTCATGGATTGCGATACGACCGGGATCGAGCCCGATTTCGCCTTGGTGAAGTTCAAGAAGCTCGCGGGCGGCGGTTATTTCAAGATCATCAACCGCATGGTGCCGCAGGCGTTGCGGGGACTCGGCTACGCCGAAGAGGCGATCAAGCGCATCGTCGATTACGCGGTCGGCCGCGGTTCGCTCGCCGGCGCTCCCGGCGTCAACCACGAGACGCTCGCCGCCAAGGGGTTCACGCCCGACAAGATTGCCGCGATCGAGAAGGCGGTCACCTCGGCTTTCGACATCAAGTTCGTGTTCAATCGCTGGACGCTCGGCGAGGACTTCCTCACCGCCACGCTCGGCCTGTCGCCGGAGCGGATCGACAAGCCCGATTTCGACCTCCTGACCGAGATCGGCTTCAACAAGCGCGAGATCGAGGCGGCCAACGAATATGCCTGCGGCGCGATGACGCTGGAAGGCGCACCCGGGCTCGATCCGGCGCACCTGCCGGTGTTCGACTGCGCTTCGCCGTGCGGGCGCAAGGGCAAGCGCTTCCTCTCGGTCGAGAGCCATATCCGCATGATGGCGGCGGCGCAGCCCTTCATCTCCGGCGCCATCTCCAAGACCATCAACATGCCGAACGACGCCACGGTCGAGGATTGCAAGGAGGCTTACCTCCTCTCCTGGCGGCTCGCACTCAAGGCCAACGCGCTCTATCGCGACGGGTCGAAGCTGTCACAGCCGCTCAACGCGCAGCTCCTCGCCGACGAGGAGGAGGAGCAGGACGAGGTGCTGGCCGCGATCGCCTCGGACCAGCCCCAGGCCCAGCGCGCGATTGTGCTTGCCGAACGGCTGGCGCAACGCGTGGCGGAGCTCGAGGGCGAACTTGCCAGGGCCGAGCGCCAGGCCAGCGGAAGACGGGAGCGCCTACCCGACCGCCGCACGGGCTATATCCAAAAGGCCGTGGTCGGCGGGCACAAGGTCTACCTTCATACCGGCGAATACGACGATGGACGGCTCGGCGAGATCTTCCTCGACATGCACAAGGAAGGGGCCGCCTTCCGCTCGCTCATGAACAATTTTGCCATCGCCGTGTCGGTCGGTCTGCAATACGGCGTGCCGCTCGATGAGTTCGTCGAGGCCTTCACCTTCACCCGCTTCGAGCCCGCCGGCCTCGTGCGCGGCAACGCCAAGATCAAGAACGCGACCTCGATCCTCGACTATATCTTCCGCGAGCTCGCGATCTCCTATCTGGAGCGAAACGAGCTGGCTCACGTCAATCCGAACGAGAACGGTCACACCGGGGTCGGGACGGGCGAGGAGCAGAGGCTGCGCGAAGTCGGCGAGCACGGGGCCGAAGGGCGGGTCTCTCGCGGCTTCGTGCGCAAGCGGGCCGGCGACCAGGACATGCGGCGATTGGCGAACCTCAACCGCTTGCCCGCCGCCCGCGTCGCCGGCGCCGACCATGTTTTCGAGGCCGAGGCAGGCGTGACCGAGACCGAGGCGTCATCGACGGTCGCGCACGCCCATGTTCGTTCCGTCGATACTCAGGCCGAACGCAGCGACTCCGACCTCATCAGCGAAGCGCGGGTGAAGGGATACGAGGGCGAAGCCTGTCAGGAGTGCGGAAACTTCACGCTGGTACGCAACGGCACGTGTCTCAAATGCGATACGTGCGGCGCGACGAGCGGCTGTAGCTAGCAGCGCCGATGCCCGATGCTCTTACTGCGTTGAGCGTGTCGATTGCCAGGCAACAGACCGTCCGGTCGGCTCATTTGCAAGTTTGCGCGCGTCGGGCGATGTGCGGAAATAGTTGACATAGCCGCGCAATGCAGTATGCGAAATAACACGATAGGAAAACTTGGAGCGCGAATCGCTCATCGAACGTGCTTCGACATTGTCCTATCGATGAGTCATGTTAAGACTCATGAAGGAAACTGTATGAACAATGCCGTGGCTTTTCCCTCGTCGGCAGCGGGACGCGTCTCAAGAAGCGATGCGAACCGAACGGCGAGCGGATGTAGCAGAGTGAATTAACAGCAGCCACCCTAAGGAGGGGATTGCACTATGGCAGCGAAGAGGAAGAAAGCATCGTCAGCGGCGCGTAAGACGACCCGCAAGACTGCGCGCAAGACCACCGCGCGCAAGCCCGCCCGCAAGACGGCGAAGAAGAGATAGACTTGCAAAAGGCGCGGGGCTTGTCCCCGCGCCTCCTTTATTTTCCCTTCCAAAACAATAGATTGGTTCAATCGAGCGGCGCCCCTGCAGGGCGCGGCCGCCGCCGGTTTTCCGCTCGCGCATTCGCCTCGCGCACGCCTTCAGCGGCGGCGACGCAGCGCTCCATTCACGCGAGATCTCTCATCGCTTTTTGCGCGCGATGCGCGCGACGACGATGCGCGCTCGAGACGTCGCCGCGGTGTTCGCGATGCGCGCAGACGCGGGGCACGAGCCGCGCCGAACCGAACCTCGATCGGCCGTCCGAACAGGCTCGAGCCGCTATCGCGCCGAACGCCAAGTGATTCGCTTTGGCCAGTTCCGGTTCATTCGCCCTCCGCAGCCACGGCCTCAAACCCCTCCCGCGCGATAATTTTCCACAGGTCTGAGACGGCCGCTTCAAGCCTCGTTTCGTCGGTCGACCGCAGCACCACATAGGTGCCGAGACGTTTTTTTTCGAAGAAGGGGTAGCTCCCGATCTGGACCTCGGGATGGGCGGCCTGGAGGTCGAACAGCCCCGGAGCGGCGTCCCCTTCGGGCGCGTCGAGGCGGATCGCGCGGGTGATGACCGACTTTCCCCTTGCCAGGCGCGGCGCCACCGCGTCGAGCATGACCTGCATGATGCGGGGGACGCCGGCCATGACGATGACGTTCTCCAGCATGAAGCCCGGGGCCCTGGAGATGGCATTGTCGATCAGCGCGGCCCCACGCGGAATGCGGGCCATGCGCAACCGCGACGGCGTGAGCTCCTCCGCGCTGAACTGCTTGCGCATGGCGGCGACGGCCAAGGGATCGACATCGACCTCGACCCCGAAGGCCATGGCGATGGCGTCGGTGGTCACATCGTCATGGGTCGGGCCGATGCCCCCGGTGGTGAACACGTAGGTATAGTTCGGACGGAGCGCGTTCACCGCGGCGGCGATCTCGGCCTCTTTATCGGCTACCACCCTGACCTCGCGCAGCGAAATGCCGATCCGCGTCAGATAGGCGGCGATGTAGGCGATGTTCTCGTCCTTGGTGCGGCCCGACAGGATCTCCTCGCCAATCACGAGGAGCGCGGCCGTGACGGTCTTGTTGTCCTGATCGGCGGTCATGACGACAGCAAACGCTTGCGGCGGCGAGAAGTCCAGGCCCTCGCCGAAAAGCGCGCCGTGCTTTCGCCATGGTCTTCGTTCGCCCTTGCCGGCGGAGACCCGTTGCACATTGCGGTATTTCCCCCCAAGTGAGCTTCAGTCCCCTATAATCGCATCCCATGTCCAATCTCGAATTCGCCCGCGCCCAGGCGCGCGACACCAAGGTCAAGCTACACAGCGCCGACGATTTCGCCGGGATGGCGAAGGCCGGCCGGCTCGTGGCCGAAATCCTCGATCTCCTCGTCGACGAGGTGAAGCCCGGCGTGACCACCGAGGCGCTCGACCGGTTCGTGTTCGAATTCGCCATGGACCATGGCGCCATTCCGGCGCCGCTGAACTATCGCGGTTTCCCCAAATCGATCTGCACCTCCCTGAACCACGTGGTGTGTCACGGCATTCCAAGCCCGCGCGCGCTGAAAGAGGGCGATATCCTCAATATCGACGTGACGCTGATCGTCGAGGGCTGGCACGGGGATTCGAGCCGCATGTACGCGGTGGGCAGGATTGCCCGCGCGGCCGAACGTCTGCTCGAGGTGACTTACAATGCGCTGATGCGGGGCGTGGCCGCGGTGAAACCCGACGCCACCACCGGCGATATCGGCGCCGCCATCCAGACCTATGCCGAGGGGGAGCGCTGTAGCGTGGTGCGGGACTTTTGCGGTCACGGTCTTGGCCGCGTGTTCCACGACCGGCCGAACATTCTGCACTATGGCGAGGCGGGCGAAGGGCTGGTGCTCAAGCCCGGCATGCTGTTCACCATCGAGCCGATGATCAATCTCGGCAAACCGCATGTGAAGATCTTGTCGGACGGCTGGACGGCGGTGACCCGCGACCGGTCGCTGTCGGCGCAGTTCGAGCACACCGTGGGCGTGACCGAGACGGGCGCCCAAGTGTTCACGCTATCGCCGCGAGGGTTGAACCGGCCTCCTTACGGAAGCTGAGCGGGCGGAAGGCTGAATGGGCTTCAAGGATGCCGGCAAGCCACATTACTACGGTCATCGCGAGCGGCTCAGGCGCCGTTTCCGCGAGGGCGGCGCCGACGCCCTCCCCGATTACGAGCTGCTCGAGCTGATCCTGTTCCGCGCCGCGCCGCGCCGCGACACCAAGCCCATGGCCAAGGCGCTGATCGCCCGCTTCGGCACCTTCGCCGAGGCGATGAACGCTCCGGACGAGCTGTTGCGCGAAGTCTCCGGCATTGGCGAGGCGGCCGTCGGCGAGCTCAAGCTCGTGCGCGCCGCGGCGCTTCGGCTCATGCGCGGCGAAGTGCTGGAGCGGCCTGTCCTGGGCTCATGGCAGGCCGTGATCGACTATTGCCGCGCCACGATGGGATTCGAGAACAAGGAGCAATTCCGCATCCTCTTCCTCGACAAGCGCAATCAGATCATCGCCGACGAGGTGCAGCAGACCGGCACCGTCGATCACACTCCGGTCTATGTGCGCGAGGTGGTGAAGCGGGCGCTGGAGCTGTCGGCGACGGCCATCGTGCTCGCGCATAACCACCCCTCGGGCGACCCCACGCCGTCGAAGGCCGATATCGAGATGACCAAGCAGATCGTGAGCGCGGCCAAGCCGCTCGGGGTCGTGGTCCACGACCACATCGTGGTCGGCAAAAAGGGCCATGCAAGCTTCCGCGCGCTCGGCTTGATCTAGGGCGGCGCGGGGCCATGCGGTCCTAACCAATCGTCAATAAACACCACCGATCCTTCCTCCCGGCCGATGGTCTTGACGGCGTGGGCGGGGTCCTCGAGTGTCGTTGCGTTCGTCTGCGTTGCGGGTGCTTTTCGCTGGTCTCCTCGGACCCGCCCTCGCCCTCCTCGGCGGCTGCGTCTATCGCGAGGCCGGGCCGCCCGAGGCTCACTTCAAATCATTTGCGTCAAAGCCGCCGCAAGGCGACACCGTCACCGTTTGTCATGCCTATGGCTGCAAAGCACAAACCGCCGTCACCTTCACCCAAGCCGACATCGCCGAACTGTTCGTGGTGATGACGACGATCCCGCGCGACGACAGTCCGCGCGAGGAGCGTCGCGCGATCGCCAATGCGATCGGGTGGATGGAGCGGCGCGTGGCGCCAGCGGTTGGAACGGCGGGAGACCGGCCCAGCATGGATTTCAGAGGATCGGGCGACCGGAGCCAGCAGGATTGCGTCGATGAGGCGACCAACACGACGAGCTATTTGCTCGTGCTCGATCGCCACGGGCTGATCCGGCATCACGCCGTGGAGCGGCCCTTTGCCAAGGACGATTTCGGCAAGTGGACGCACTGGGCGGCGCTTATCAGGGAAAAGCAAAGCGGCGAACTGTTCGCCGTCGATTCCTCGGCGAGCGTCAACGGCGAGAATCCCACGGTGCAATCGGCGGCGAGCTTCTACGTTCCCGACTCTTCGACGGCGACCAAGCCCCCGGAAACCTCGCGTTACGCCGAAAGCGACGACATGGTGGCCGGCTTCAGCGACGAAGGACGTGTACCGAGCCCTTAGGCGCGGGGCGACGGCGCCGAGACTATCGCTGGAAGGCTGAAACGATCGCTAGGCCGGCGCCGGCCCGAACACGAGCACGGCATTGAGGCCGCCGAAGGCGAAGGAATTCGACATGGCGTAGTTGACCTCGCGCGCCCGCCCCTTGTTCGGCGTGTAGTCGAGATCGCATTCGGGATCGGGGTCGTCGAGACCCATGGTCGGGGGCACGAAGCCCTCGCCGATGGCCTTCACCGCGGCAACCGCCTCGATGCCGCCCCCTGCCCCGAGGCAATGGCCATGCATCGACTTGGTCGATGAGATCGACAGCTTGTCTGCCGCATTGCCGAACACGCGCTTGATGGCGCGGGTCTCGTTGATGTCGTTGACCGCCGTGGCGGTGCCATGCGCGTTGATATAGTCGATGTCCGAGGCCCCGAGGCCGGCATCGTCGAGCGCCATCTGCATCGCAGTCGATGCTCCGTCGATCGAGGGATTGACCATGTCGGCGGCGTCGGCGGTCATGCCATAGCCCAAGAGCTCGGCGAGGATGGGCGCGCCGCGCGCCTTGGCGTGTTCATACTCCTCGAGCAGAAGAATGCCGGCGCCCTCGGCGAGAACGGTGCCGTTCCGCCGCTTCGAGAACGGCCACAAGCCGTCGGGACTGAGCACCCGCATCGCCTGCCAGGCGCGGGTCGCGCCCCAATTGAGCGAGGCCTCGGCCGCGCCGGCGATGCCGAGATCGACCAAGCCCTCGCGGATCATGCGGTAGGTCAGGCCGATGGCGTGCGTCGCGGTCGAGCAGGCGCTGACCACGCCGAAGGTCGGGCCCTTGATGGAATATTCGATGCTGACATGGGCCGAGGCCGAGCTGCCGATGGCCTTGAGCAGCGTCAGCGGATGGGTCGCGCGCTTGTTCTCCTTGAACAGCATCTTGTAGGAGAATTCGAGCGTGGTGAGCCCGCCGACGCCAGAGCCGATGATGCAGGCGGCGCGATAGGCGGCGCTGTCCTTGAGCGGGACTTCGAGCTTCGACATGGCGACGGCTTCCTGCGCCGCGCAGCCGGCATATTGCGAGTATTTGTCGGCAAGCATGAGCGACTTGCTTTGCAGCCGCACCTTCGGATCGAAATCCGGCACCTCACCCGCGATGGTGATGTACAGATCCTCGGTCGAGAAGCTTTGAACCTGGCGTATGCCGCACTCGCCGTTTTTGAGTGCCGCCCAAAACTTGTCTACGCCTGTGCCCAAAGGAGTGACGACACCGTGGCCGGTGACCACGACGCGCCTGCGCCCGTTAGTGTGTGTCATCTAGCGTTAAGCCGTAACTCCCAAGCCCTGGTCAACGTCCCGGGAAGGCACCCGAGCGGAAATGGCTGGACTAAGCTGCTGCTCCGGAAGCCTTCGTCTCTGCGATGATCCCCTTCACCCGATCCACGACGGACCCAACCGTCGCGAACGCTTCCACTTCTTCGTTGGCATTATATGGGATTTCAATCCCGAAAGTATCCTCAATATCGAACACGATGACGGCAAGGTCGAGCGATTCGATTTCAAGTTCAGTCAAGGGCGTTTCGAGCGTGACGGCCTTCGATGGGTCCTTCATGTTCTTACGCAAAATCTCGATGATCTTGGTAGCCACCTCGTCCATTTCACTCTCTCCCTGCCCCTTGGGGGGTCTGTGTCTAGCGATCCCTGGCTAAATCATAGCTAATGCGAGGGCAAGTCGGGCATTGGAATAGACTTAAAAACTTTTCGAGTCTACCCGCGTCGGGCGCCCGATTCCTTGCCGGTCCATGGTTGTCATCGCGAAGAAAATTGGCCTTTTTGCGCCTTCCTGCGCCACTCTTTCAGCATAATCGGACACGCTTCGGCAGCCCCAATGCGGCTGCCACCGCATGCTACTATATAGTGTTCCAGTGGAGCCTCGACCACCCGGCCTTCCCGGATCGGTGGAGGGCCGCTAAGTTAATGAAAAAGAAAGACTGATGGCGAGGAAGCCCCGTTCTGCCACTGCGACAATTGAACAGCCTTCCGGCGCGAGGCCGAAGCGCCCTTGGCTCAAATCCTACCCCGAGGGCCTGAATTGGGAGGCACACTTTGAGCCCGCGCTGCTCGGCACCCTGCTCGAGCGGGCGGTCCAAAACCACGGGACCCGCCCTTGCACCTATTTCATGGGGAAGCGCCTTAGCTACGCCGAGATCGGCGCCTTGTCGGACCGAGCCGCCAAGGGCCTTCAGGCGATCGGGGTCAGCGAGGGGGTCAAGGTCGGGCTGCTGCTCCCCAACACGCCGACCTTTCTGATCTTCTACTACGCCGTGCTCAAGGCCGGCGGGATCGTGGTCAACTTCAACCCTCTCTACAGCCTCGAAGAGATCGCCTTCCAGATCCGCGACAGCGACACCAAGGTCATGGTGACGCTCGACCTTGCGCTGCTGTTCGACAAGGTCGAAGCGATGCTCGAACGCGGGGTTCTCGAAAAAGCGGTGGTGGCAAGCTTCCCTGAGCTGCTGCCGCGGCTGAAATCGGTGGGCTTCAAGTTTCTACAGCGCGCCAAGCTTGCCAATCCGAGCGCGTCCAGGGTCAAGGACCGGATCGTGACGGAGGAGGCCCTCCTCGCCAATGACGGGCGCTACCGGCGGCCCGCGATCGCGCCGGAGGCGATCGCCGTGCTGCAATATACCGGCGGCACGACGGGCACGCCGAAGGGGGCGATGCTCAGCCACGCCAACCTCACCGTCAATGTCGGCCAGGTGACCCTGTGGCAGAACCGCCAGGCCGCGGCACACGACCGCATCCTCGGCGTGTTGCCGCTGTTCCACGTCTTCGCCATGACGACGATCATGAATTACGGAATTGCGCGCGGCATGGAGTTGATCCTGTTGCCGCGATTCGAGCTCGGGACGACGCTCAAGCTGATCGGCAAGCTCCGCCCGACCATCATGCCGGGCGTGCCCACGCTCTATAATGCGCTGCTGCACCACCCCAAGCTCGCCAAGACCGATCTCTCCTCGCTCGAATATTGTATCTCCGGCGGCGCGGCGCTCCCGCTCGAGGTCAAACGCGGATTTGAAGCGGTCGCGGGTTGCGGCCTTGTCGAAGGGTACGGCTTGAGCGAGACCGCGCCGGTTGCGACCTGCAATCCCGTCCTCAACGGAAAGGAAGGATCGATCGGCCTGCCGCTCCCCGCCACCGAAATCTCGATCCGCTCGCTCGAAGATCCGACGCAAGAGATGCCGATGGGAGAGCCCGGCGAAATTTGCATCGCCGGCCCGCAAGTGATGCCGGGCTATTGGAATAAGCCGCAAGAGACCGAAGCGTCTTTTGTCGGAAACTATTTCCGCAGCGGCGACGTCGGGTACATGGACGAAGACGGCTATACCTTCATCGTCGACCGCATCAAGGACATGATCAATTGCTCGGGCTTCAAGGTCTATCCGCGGCGGGTCGAAGACGCGCTCTACGCCCATGGCGCGGTCGCCGAGGCGACCGTGGTCGGGATTCCCGACGCCTATCGCGGCGAAGTGCCCAAGGCCTTCGTCAAGCTCAAGGAGGGCATGGCGGCAACGGCGGGGGAGTTGCACGCGTTCTTGGCCGAGAAGCTCTCCAAATTCGAGCTGCCGGCCGAAATCGAGTTCCGCGACGAGCTGCCAAAGACCAACATCGGCAAGCTGTCGAAGAAGGAACTGCGCGCCGAGGCGCGGCGTCAAACGCGCTAATTCGGGAGCCTAAGCCTAACGCGGGTGCTCCGGGAGCCAGGGCAGGAGCGGGTCTTGCTGCGCGCGCTCGTATTCGCGCTGCTGTTTCCGCAACAGACGGCGCTCTCTTCGCGTCAGCGGAACCGGCTCGACGATGGTCGCATCGGCGGTCTCGGCCGTAGCCGCATCGGTGCCGTCGGTCGCGGCCATGTTGCCCTCCGGCGGCGGCG
>DATEMT010000198.1:0-9992 GCA_035275445.1 Methyloceanibacter sp.
AACGCGGGCTTCCTCGCCGCCTCGGCCGCTCTCGCCCGCGCTGAACTGTCGGACGGCGCGGCGCCTCAGGACCGGGCCGCGCCGCATCTCATCTATCTGCCGGAGGTGCCGTTCGCGACCGATGCCTTTCTCGCCGACGTCGAGACCGTCTACGCCAAGCTCGGACGCTGCCAGATCGCGGTCAGCGAAGGCATCCGCGACGCTCATGGCGAGGAGATCGGGCCCAAGCTGATGCGGGGGCCGGGAGAAGTCGATGCCCACGGCAACGTGCAGCTCTCCGGCTCGGGCGCGCTCGGCGACGGGCTCGCCGACCTCGTCAAGTCGCAGCTCACGCCGAAGGGCGGCAAGGGCCCGCGCGTGCGCGCCGACACGTTCGGCTACATCCAGCGCTGCTGGCCCGAGCCGTCGCCAGTCGATGTGCTCGAGGCGCGCGCCGCCGGCCGCTACGCCGCCGAGCTTGCGGCCCGCGGCGACGAAGCGGCCTCCGTCATCATCGTTCGCACCGCCAACGCTCCGGGAGCCTATCGCAGCGATTGCGCCCGCGCCGACCTTGCGGCCGTGGCGCGGCACACGCGCCATGTGCCGGCAGAGTTCATCGCCGGGGCGAACGACGTGAGCGCCGCGTTCGACGCCTATTGCCGCCCGCTCGTCGGCGACTTGCCGACGCTCGCCCGGCTCTAGTCGACCAGCTCCTGCGCGTAAGGGGGGAGCGCGAAGGCGGCGACGTGGACCTCGGGGGTCCAATAGCGGGTGGCGAAGGCGCCCGCCTTCTCATAGCGGCGCGCGATCTTCTTCCGCTTGTGCTCGCGCAACGCCTTGTCGTCGGTCGCCCAGCCGTAAGACATGGGGCCGCCAAAATAGGTGGGCGTGGAGGCGAGATAGGCGGAGGCGTCGGCGAAGAGATCGCGGAAGAAGCCGATGCTCTGCTTGAGCTCGCCCGCCTGGAGGAAGGGCAGCCCGTTCTGGGTGACCAGCAGGCCGCCCGGCTTCAGGCAGCGGCGGCAGCCGGCATAGAACTCGCGCGTGAACAGCACGGCGCCCGGCCCGACCGGATCGGTCGAATCGACCATGATCACGTCGAACCGGTCGTCGGTCTCGGCCACGAATTTCGTGCCGTCGGCGATGACGATCCGCGCGCGAGGGTGATCGTAGGCGCCGGCCGAGATCTCCGGAAAATACTGGCGGCACAGATCGATCACGCCGCGGTCGATCTCGCACAGCGTGACCTCTTCGACCTCGGGGTGCCGGAGCGCCTCGCGCAAGACCCCGCCGTCGCCGCCGCCCACGATCAGCGCGCGCTTCGCGCTCCCATGGGCGAACAGCGGCACGTGCGACATCATCTCGTGATAGATGAACTCGTCCTTGGTCGTGACTTGGACGATGCTGTCGAGCATCATCACCCGGCCAAAGTCGGCATTATCGAAGATGATCAGACGCTGGTGCTCGGTCTCACTGTCGAAAAGGACGCGATCGGCCTTTAGATTGACACGGAAGCCTCGGTGGAGCGTCTCTTCGACCCAACGGTCCATCTGTTCATTTCCTTGCCGCGCAAATGCTCCTTGACCACAACCCGGCGTGGAGAGAACGCCTCTCGGAGCACGCCGATCGCCGCCCTTGGATCGGTCGCACCGCACATGAAAATATCAAGCGCGGCGAAGCCATACTCGGGCCAGCTGTGGATGGAGATGTGCGACTCGGCGAGAACCGCGACCCCCGATACACCGCCGTTCGGCGTGAAATGGTGAAGATGGATGTGCAGAAGCGTCGCACCGGCGACTTCGACACATCGTCTCAGTGTATGCTCGATGTGCTCTAGGTCGTCGAGCCGCTCTGCCCGAACGAGATCGATGATGAGATGGGTGCCAGCAAAGCGAACCCCATCACGCTCGCAGAAAAAATCCTTGCGTCCCTCTCCGTCGGGAGAGAGGCACCGGGAAAGCTTTTCTTCCGTTTGGGCGGTGCTTGAACCATGATCCAAGTCCATCCCCAATTGGAAGAGGGCGTCACTGGACATGGCGTCCTCCCCAACCAGCAGATGTTCAAGACGAAACGAACGCGTATTTACACCCACGTTCGAGCGATGCAAGAGGTTTTTGGCCCATGAGGCAGATTGCCCTAAAAAAAGTTTCGCCGCCGGAGCGGCGTGACACGCGCTCGCTCGACGCCGTGACGCGGAGAGCATCGCTCCTCTTCGCCGCGCTGCTGCCGCTGTTGTGCAACGCGGCAGCGATCCCTCCCGCCCGATCGTCCGTGGCCGAGATGCTGCCCGCTCTCGGCGCAAGCATCAAACAAAGTTCGGTCTCGGGGCTGTCGTCGGGCGCCTTCATGGCGGTGCAGCTCGAAGTCGCCCATGCGAGCGACATCGTCGGCGCCGGCATCGTCGCGGGCGGTCCTTTCGCCTGCGCCGAGAGCGCCTCGGCCCAGGCCTTTCCGTTCTGGCCGACCGCCGTGGCCCAGAATGCGGCGCAGGCGCTCTACCGCTGCATGAAGACCGACTGGGGCGCGCCGGACCCGGCGGCCTCGATCAAACGGGCGAAGGAGCTCGCCGCAGCCGGCGAGATCGATCCGCTCGACGACGTTAAGGATGACAACATCTACCTCTTCTCCGGCAACGAAGACGCGACCGTCGCCCGGCCCGTGGTGGAGGCGGCCAAACGCTTCTTCGAGGACCTCGGCGTCGAGAGCGGCAACATCACCCTGGTCGAGCGGCAAGCCGGCCACGCCTTCCTCACCGAGGAGGGCGGCGTGGCCTGCGGCATCTCGGCCGCGCCTTACGTCAGCGACTGCGACTACGACCAGGCCAAGGCCATCCTCTCCTGGATCTACGGCCCGCTCGCGCCGGAAATTCCGGGACTGTCGGGCCACTTCATCGTGTTCGACCAGAGCCGCTTTGCCGGCCCGGGCGACGGGTTCGCCGATGAGGGCATGGTCTTCGTGCCCGAGGGCTGCGCCAGCGAGCCCGGCTGCCGCGTCCATATCGTGCTCCATGGCTGCGAGCAGTCGCGCGAAGAGATCGGCGACACCTTCATCAAGGACTCGGGCTTCGCCGACGTGGCCGACGAGAACCGGCTCATCGTCCTCTTCCCCCAAGTCGAGGCGAGCTCGGTCAACCCGCATGGCTGCTGGGACTGGTGGGGCTATACCGGGCTTGACTATCTCGGCAGGGACGCGCCGCAGATCAGGGCGATCTGGTCCATGGTCGAGCAGCTCTCTTCAAAGCGGTGAGCGCGCCGCGTCGCACAAAGGAACGGAGACATCCCATGAGCGTGGGGGTGGGAGACAAGGCGCCGGATTTCACCCTGCTGGCCGACACTGGCGGCAAGGTCTCCCTGAAGGCGCTCAAGGGCAAGACGGCCGTGCTCTATTTCTATCCCAAGGACGACACGCCCGGCTGCACGGCCGAGGCTTGCGCCTTTCGCGACGCTCTTCCCGACTTCTCCAAGGTCAAGGCCGCGATCATCGGCATCTCGCGCGATTCCGTTGCGAGCCACGACAAGTTCAAGACGAAGTTCGCGCTGCCCTTTCCGCTTGCCTCCGACACGGACGGCAAGGTCTGCGAGGCCTACGGCGTGTGGGTCGAAAAGAGCATGTACGGCCGGAAGTACATGGGCATCGAGCGGGCGACCTTCCTCATCGACGGCAAGGGCGTCATCCGCAATGTCTGGCGCAAAGTGAAGGTGGAAGGCCACGCCGAAGACGTGCTCGAGGCCGCGGCCGCGCTTTAGCGAGGTGTCCCTCCGAACGAAAAGACGGCGCCGGCCAGAACGCTGGCCGACGCCGCCTGGAAACGGAGGCCGCAAGCGGCGGCCTTGGAAACGTCAGTTACTGCGCGGGTGCCGCGGGCGGTGCCGCAGGCGGCGTCTCGGGAGCCATAGCCGGCGCCTCGGGCGCTGCCGCGGGCGCTTCGGGAGCCGCAGCCGGCGCCTCAGGCGCTGCCTGCTTCTCTTCGCCGCCGCCGCAGGTGTTGGCGGACAAACCGACAAGCGCGATTGCTGCGGCTGCTGCCACCATAAGAACTTTCCTCATGTCATTCCTCTCCATTCTTGACGTTCAAAACCACGACCCTTAAAGCCCTCAGCAATTCCCAGCTTACGCCAGTTTCAGGCTCCGTGCTGCGCTTTTGGCGCACCCGACAGGATTCGAACCTGTGACCTCTGCCTTCGGAGG
Organism: Methyloceanibacter sp.; assembly: GCA_035275445.1. Lineage (GTDB taxonomy): Bacteria > Pseudomonadota > Alphaproteobacteria > Rhizobiales > Methyloligellaceae > Methyloceanibacter. Next base: position 4,168 of record DATEMT010000198.1, read on the forward strand.
GCAACGCTCTATCCAACTGAGCTACGGGTGCCTCGCCGCCCGAACCTAGCCAAAGGGTCTATATGAAGCAACGGCGGCTGGCGCCATCCACAAAGCAGAGTCCCACACCGAAAACAACGGTTAAGCATCCCTTTCCGTTCCTTGGACGCCGCCCGGGGCAATGCGCGCCTTGACGCCGATCCTTATGCGCTTAGGTATTCCGGGATGAGAAAAACGCGAAAAGAGGCCATGGCAGAGCGTCAGAACAAGAAGAAGGTCCTGGTGATCGGCGGCGGGTTTGGCGGCGTGTTCGCCGCCAAAGCCTTGGCGAAGCTCGGAAGGGGCCGGCTCGACGTCGAACTTGTCAACCGCAACAACTACTTCGTGTTCCAGCCGTTGCTGCCCGAAGTTGCCGCCTCGACCATTCATTCGGCCGACGCGGTCGTCCCCCTTCGCCAGCTCCTGCGCGGCGTCCAGGTGCGACTTGCCGAGGTCATGGGCATCGACTTCGCGGCCAAGACCGTGACCGTGGTGCAGGGCACGCGCCGGGCGCCGGTCGATCTCGCTTACGACGAGCTCGTGATAAGTCTCGGCACCAGCGTCGATCTCAAGCGCTTCCCCGGCCTGCCTGAGCACGCGCTCACGATGAAGGACCTGGCCGACGCCCATCGCCTCAGAACCCACGTCATCGGTTGCCTCGAGACGGCCGACGTGACCGAAGACCCCGACGCCAAGCGCCAGCTCCTCACCTTCGTGGTCGTGGGCGCGGGCTTCTCCGGCGTCGAGACCGTGGCCGAGCTCAGGGAGCTCGTGCGCCATGCGCTGAAATACTACCCGAACATCCGTCCCGCGGAGATCCGCTTCTTCCTGATCGAGTACGCGGACCGCATCCTGCCGACCTTCCCCGCCGATCTCGCCGCCTACGCCACGCGGCAACTCGAGAAGCACGGGATCCAGGTCATGACCGGCGTCGGCACCAAGTCGGCGACGGGCGCGGCGGTCGAACTTGCGGACGGGCGGCTGATCTCGACCTCGACCATCGTCGCCACCATCGGCAACGGACCGCACCGGCTGGTGGAAGCGCTCGGCCTCGACATGAAGTGGGGGCGGATCAAGACCGACCGCTTCATGCGCGTGCCGGGTCTCGACGGCGTTTGGGCGCTCGGCGACTCGGCCCTCATCCCGCTCGTCGATGCGCCGGCCGACGACCCCAACCACTACGCGCCGCAGACGGCGCAGTTCGCCGTGCGCGAGGGACGGCAGCTTGCCGCCAATATCCTCGCCGAGAGCGACGGCCAGGCGCTCAAGCCGTTCGCCTACACCTCCAAAGGCTCGCTCGCCTCGCTCGGCATGAGCAAGGCGGTCGCCGACGTCTACGGCGTCAAGCTGTCGGGCTTTTTCGCTTGGCTTTTGTGGCGCGGCTTCTATCTGTCGTTCCTGCCCGGCTTCGCCGCCAAGTTCCGCGTCGGCTTGAGCTGGCTGCTCAACAGCGTCATGCCGCCCAATATCGTCCAGGTCCAGTCCACCCCGCCGGCGACGCGCTACCTCTACTATCGCAAGGGCGACAAGGTGTTCGAGCCCGGCATGCTGATCGACGGCTTCTATACCGTGACCAAGGGCAGGTTCTGGCTCACCATCGACAATCCCGAGACGGGCGAGCATTTCGAGAAGGTGTTCGGCCCCGGCGATCATTTCGGCGAACGGGTGCTGATCCGGACCGCGCTCCGCACCGGTCTCGTCGTCGCCCTCGAAGACGGCGTCCTGCTCTTCATCGCGCAGAAGGACTTCACGCGCTTCGCCCGCGCCTTCCCCTTCCTCGAGAACTACTTCTCCGACTACATCGAGCGGACGTTCGGCGGCGCCGACAAGGCCTTTGCGCCGGGCAGCGCCGACCACACAGCCGAGCTCGAAACCCTGCCCTGACCGCGCTCACCTCTCCGTCCTTGCCGGGCGCTTCTTCCGCTCTCCCCTTGGGGGAGAGCACATGCGCCATTTGGCGCGTGGTGAGGGGTAAGCCGCGGAACGCGGCGTCGAAAGAAATCACCCCTCACCCTTCCCACCATTCGTCGCGCTTCGGGCGCCGGGCAGGAAGCCCTCTCCCTCAAGGGGAGAGGGGAACGGTGGAGTTCCGGGCATGACGACAGGGGATAGTTTGCGCCGGCGGCTGACGCGAGGCGCGCGCCTCCCTATATTCTTCTCATCATGGCCATCACGAAATCTAAGACCGCACCCGCCGGCAGAGAGGTCGCGCGCGGCGACCACGTCTATCTGGTGGACGGCTCGGGCTATATTTTCCGCGCCTACCACGCGCTGCCGCCGCTGACGCGTCCCTCCGACGGGCTCCCCGTCGGCGCCGTGCATGGCTTCTCGGCCATGCTGTGGAAGCTGCTGCGGGAGACGAGCGAGCTTGCGCCCCCGACCCATCTCGCGGTGATCTTCGACTATTCGGCCAAGACGTTCCGCAGCGACCTGTTCGACGGCTACAAGGCCAACCGGCCCGAGCCGCCCGACGATCTCCTGCCCCAATTTCCGCTCGTGCGTGACGCCGTGCGCGCCTTCAACGTCGCCTGCATCGAGCAGGAGGGCTACGAGGCCGATGACATCATCGCCACCTACGCCCTTCAGGCGAACGAGGCCGGCGCGGACGTGACCATCGTCTCGTCCGACAAGGACCTGATGCAGCTCGTGCAGCCCGGCATCGTCATGTACGACACGATGAAGAACAAGGTGATCGGCGAGGCCGAGGTCATCGAGCGCTTCGGCGTGCCGCCGTCGAAGGTCGTCGAGGTGCAGGCGCTGATCGGCGATTCCACCGACAACGTGCCCGGCGTCCCCGGCATCGGGGTCAAGACCGCCGCCCTCCTCATCGGCGAGTTCGGCGATCTCGAAACGCTGCTCGCGCGCGCATCCGAGATCAGGCAGGACAAGCGGCGCGAGAATCTCATCGCCTTCGCCGACCAGGCGCGCCTGTCGAAATCGCTGGTGATCCTCGACGCGCATGCGCCGCTCGAAGTCGCACTCGCCGAGACCGCCGTGCGCGATCCCGACACCGAGGCGTTGACGGCCTTCATGCGGAAGCTCGAATTCACCACTCTCCTGCGCCGCGTGGCCGAGGGGCTCGGCGCCGAGCTGCCGCCGGGAATGACGCCTTCGCCGCCGCCACAGCGGCGCAAGAAGGACGATTACGACCATCCGTTGCGGCGCACGCCTCGCGGCGAGACCGGGCCGCCCCGCGCGCGCAAGGTCGAAGCCGGCTCGCCCGCGCAGCTTGCGGTCGAGCGCGCGGCAAAGCTCGAAGCCATCGCCTTCGATCGCGCCAATTACGAGACGGTGACGGATGTGAAGCGGCTCGCCGACCTCATCGCGGCGGCCCGCTATCAGGGCCACTTCGCCTTCCGGGCGAAGCTCGATTCCGCCGACCCGATGCAAGCCGGGCTCGTCGGGGTGGCGCTTGCGATCGTGCCGGGTCACGCGGCCTACGTGCCGCTGTCGCATCGCCCGGGCGACGGGCTCGATCTCGGCGGCGAGGCGATCGCGCAGATCCCTTTGCGCGAGGCGCTCGATCTGCTCAAGCCCATCCTCGAGGACGAGAGCGTGCTCAAGATCGTGCAGAACGCCAAGTTCGACATGGTGGCGCTCGCGCGCTACGGGATTGCGCTTACAGGCATCGACGATCCCTGCCTGATGTCCTACGCGCTCGACGCGGGCCGCGCCGAGCATCTTCCGGCTGAGCTCGCCGGGCGGCTGTTGGGCTATACCTGCCTCACCGAGAAGGAAGTGCTGGGCTCGGGCCGCAGCGCAGTCGCCTTCGACCGGGTCGAGCTTGCCCGCGCCGCGGAATATGCCGGCGAAGAGACCGACATCGGCCTTCGGCTGTGGATGATGCTGAAGCCGCGGCTTGCGGCCGAATCCGTCACCACGGTCTACGAGACGCTGGAGCGGCCGCTCGCTTCTGTGCTTGCGACCATGGAGCGGCACGGCGTCAAGGTCGAGCGGGCGACGCTGTCGAGCCTGTCGCTCTCCTTCGCCCAGACCATCGCCCGGCTCGAAGACGAGATCAGGGAACTCGCCGGCGAGAATTTCAATATCGGTTCGCCGAAACAGCTCGGCGAGATCCTGTTCGACAAGATGAGCCTTCCCGGCGGGCGCCGCACCAAGACGGGCGCCTGGAGCACCGACGCCGCGGCGCTGGAAGAGCTTGCCGCCGAAGGCCACGAACTGCCGCGCAAGGTGCTGGACTGGCGCGTGCTCGCCAAGCTCAAGAGCACCTACACCGACGCCCTGCCCGCCTATATCCACCCCGAGACGGGACGGGTGCACACCTCATACGCGCTGGCGGCCACGACCACGGGCCGGCTCTCGTCGCAGGAGCCCAATCTTCAGAACATCCCCGTGCGCACGGCGGAAGGGCGCGCCATCCGCAAAGCCTTCGTCGCCGAGAAGGGCAGGAAGATCATCAGCGCCGATTACAGCCAGATCGAGCTTCGCGTGCTGGCGCATATGGCCGACACGCCGACGCTCGCCCAAGCCTTCGCCGACGGGCTCGACATTCACGCCATGACCGCATCGGAAATGTTCGGCGTGCCGATCGAGGGCATGGACCCAGGCATCCGCCGCAAAGCCAAGGCGATCAATTTCGGCATCATCTACGGCATCTCCTCGGTCGGGCTCGCGGCGCAGCTCGGCATCTCGCGAAGCGAAGCCGGCGCCTACATCAAGACCTATTTCGAGCGCTTCCCCGGCATCCGCGACTACATGGAGCAGATGAAGGCCGAAGCCCGCCGTCAGGGCTACGTCAAGACCCTGTTCGGGCGCAAAGTGCACTACCCCGAGATCAATACCAAGAACCCGAGCTTGCGCGGCAATTTCGAACGCGCCGCCATCAACGCGCCGATCCAGGGCACGGCCGCCGACATCATCCGCCGCGCCATGATCCGCATGGCGCCGGCGCTAGGGCAGGCCGGGCTTTCCGCGCGCATGCTGATGCAGGTGCATGACGAGCTCGTATTCGAGGCCGAAGAGAGCGAGGTCGACAAGACCATGGAGGTGGCGAAGGCGGTGATGGAGACGGCGCCCGAGCCCGCGCTCACGCTGAAAGTGCCGCTGAAGGTTGACGCCCGCTCAGGCGACAATTGGGAAGCCGCGCATTAGCAGAGTGCGCGGCGTCAGGAGCCGACCCTTGCGCACCCATCGTCATTGCCGGGCTTGACCCGGCAATCCATTGCACTTGAGCTACAGCTTGCTGAAACGTAACGGCATGGATGCCCGGATCAAGTCCGGGCATGACGAGGGTGCGTTGACTTTCCGCGTTACCCGAGGCGGACGCGGCGTCGAAAGAAATCACCCCTCACCCTTCCCGCCACGCGCCGCGCTTTGCGCGCCGGGCGGGAAGCCCTCTCCCTCAAGGGGAGGGGGGAAGGTGTGTCCGCGCATGAAAGACATCAGCGCTTCACGGGGCGGACCACGGCGATGATGTTGGTCTGCACCACACCGTCGACCTTGGCGATCTTGTTCAGAAGCGCCCGGTCGCCGTCGCTTGAGTCCTCGCAGTCGAGCTGCGCCACGATCTTCTCTTCCGACAGGACGACAACATTGGCGAATTTGCAGTTCTGCATCTCAAGCGCCTTCAGCGTGTCGACGGTCGTTACTGCATTGGCCGTGTGCAGCAACTCGATGAAGAGATAGATATTGACCATGACATGCTCCTTTTTGGCGTTTGCGGTATGCACCGCGATGAGGCCGCTGCCTTTCGTCTCTGTCATTGCCGGGCTTCTTCTTCCGCTCTCCCCTTGTGGGAGAGCACACGCGCCGTTGGCGCGTGGTGAGGGGCAAGCCGCGGAGCGGCG
>DATEMT010000199.1:0-5692 GCA_035275445.1 Methyloceanibacter sp.
ACGGCATCCCCGGCGCGCCAAGCCGCACCGGCGCCTCGGCCGACCTCGCCGCGCGTCTCGGCCTGAAAGTGCTGCTCGTCATCGACGTCGCGGGCCAGTCGCAATCGGCGGCGGCCGTTGTGCGCGGCTTTGCCTCCCACGATCCGCAGGTGCAGATCGGCGGCATCGTGCTCAATCGCGTTGGCAGCGCTCGGCATGTGAAGCTTGTCTCCGACGCCATCGGCGCGCTTCACATGCCCATTCTCGGCGCGATCCCGCGCACCGCCGATCTCGTCCTGCCTGAACGTCATCTCGGTCTAGTGCAGGCAGAAGAGCATGGCGATCTCGCATCGAGGCTCGCTCGTCTCGCCGAAATCGCCGAGCGCCATCTCGACCTCGACGCGATTCGCCGTCTCGCGGCCCCGCCCCTTCTCTCGACGCCGGCTCCGGCGCGTTTCATCGCGCCGCCGGGACAACGCATCGCGCTTGCCTCCGATGCGGCGTTCAGTTTCGCCTATCCGCATGTGCTCGACGGATGGCGTGCGGCCGGCGCCGAGATCGCGACCTTCTCGCCGCTCGCCGACGAGGCGCCGCCCGAACATTGCGACAGTTGCTGGCTACCGGGCGGATATCCCGAGCTTCACGCCGGGCGGATCGCCGCAGCGGAGCGATTTCGCTCAAACCTCGCGCGCTTCGCCGCGACGCGGCCGGTTCACGGCGAGTGCGGCGGCTATATGGTGCTCGGGACAAGCCTCACCGATGGCGATGGCGCGAGCCACCGCATGGCCGGGCTGCTTAGCCATGCCACCAGCTTCGCCGCGCCCAAACTCCATCTTGGCTATCGCGAAGGGACGCTTCTCGGCGCGGGGCCTTTGGGCGAGGCGGGCACGCGCCTCCGCGGCCACGAATTTCACTATGCCGTATTGGTGAGCGATGGCAGCGATGCGCCTCTGCTCGAGCTTGCCGACGGCGAAGGCCGCAAGCTCGGCGCATCGGGTGGACGGCGCGGCAACGTAACCGGCGCCTTCTTTCACGCCATCGCCAGGGCTTAGGCGTCCTTCCCCGACACTTGCGCCTCGGCAAAGGTCGCCATGCCGGTGTGGCAGGCGAGACCGGCGCGCAGCACGAGGATGGCGACAGCGGCGCCCGAGGCCTCGCCGAGACGCATGCCGAGGTCGAGCAACGGGCAAAGGCCGAGTTCTTCGAGCAGGAGCGCGTGGCCCGCCTCCGCCGAGAGGTGCCCGGCAAGGGCATGGTCGAGCGCATCGGCGCGGAGCTTCAAGAGCGGTGCGACCGCCGCGGTGCAGACGAAGCCATCGAGCAACACCGGGATCCTTGCATGACGCGCGGCAAGCGCTGCGCCCAGCAGCGCGGAAAGCTCGCGTCCGCCGAGCGCGGCGGCCACGCGCAACGGATCGCCGAGCACCGCGTCATGACGGACGAGCGCTCGGTCGATGGCATCACGCTTGCGCATCAGCCCGGCCGCATCGATGCCGGTGCCGTGACCGGCGAAACGCGCGCCGCCGCCGCCGAACAACGCAGCGGCGATGGCAGAAGCGGCCGTGGTATTGCCGATGCCCATTTCACCCAGAACGATGAGATCGGCGTCGGGCGGAACTGCGTCATAGCCTGACGCTACGGCCTCGAGGAACGCGCCGTCGTCCATGGCCGGGCCCGAAGTGAAGTCTTCGGTCGGACGGTCGAGGTCGAGCGCGATGACGCGAAGCTCCGCTCCGGCGATGCGCGCGAGCTGGTTGATGGCGGCGCCGCCGGTGGCGAAGTTCCGAACCATCTGCGCCGTGACCTCGGCGGGGTAGGCGGAGACGCCTTGCGCGGTCACGCCGTGATTGCCGGCGAAGACGAGTATCGCGACCTTGTCGAGGCGGGGCGGGCTCTTCCCCTGCCAAAGCGCCAGCCATTCGACCACCTCCTCGAGGCGGCCGAGGCTACGCGGAGGCTTGGTCAACAGGCTTTCGCGGCCGGCGACCGAAGCCGCCTCTGCGGCATGACCGCCGGGGAGATCGAGACAGGCCGCGCGAAGGTCGGCAATTGAGGCAAAGCGCGTCATTTCGGCGTAGAATGCCTCACGCGGCGGCGTTCCTGGAATTCGAGCGAGCCGCCCGAGAGCGCGGCCTGAAGGGGATAACAAATGGCGAACGATGTCTCTTTGAGCGGCCTTAGCACGGAGCTCAAAACCGGCCTAGCCTTCTTGACGCGGCTACCGGTGCGCGCAGCTTCGCCTTCGAGCGAGGACCTGATGCGCGCGAGCTGGACCTTTCCGGTGATCGGCGCCGGCATCGGCCTGTTCGGCGCCATCGCCTATTGGCTCGCCCAGGCGTTTGGCCTGCCGCCCTTTGTCGGCGCGACGCTCGCCGTTACGGCCACGCTCCTCCTCACCGGGGCGCTGCATGAGGACGGCCTGGCCGACACCGCCGACGGCTTCGGCGCAGACGCGAGCCGCGAACGCACGCTCGACATCATGCGCGACAGCCAGATCGGAACTTACGGCGCGATTGCGCTCGTGCTCGCCCTCCTGCTGCGCGCGAGCGCCATCGGCAGCATCGCCGACGCTTCGCTCGTCGCAGCCGCTCTGATCGCCGCCCATGCCGGGGCGCGCGCGGCGATGCTCGTGTTCATGCGGCGCGTGCCGAATGCGCGTGGCGACGGCCTCTCCGCCGAGGCGGGGCTGCCACCGCACAACACTTCGCTCATCGCCGCAGGCATTGCCGTCGTGCTGCTACTGCTCTGCCTCGGGCTCGGCGGCACGCTCCTCGTCCTGCTGTTGCTCGGGGGCGCGGGCCTCGCCATGGCGTGGCTCAGCCTCAAGCATATCGGCGGACAAACCGGCGATGTGCTCGGCGCCTTCGAGCAGGTCTGCGAAATCCTGATTCTGCTCGTTGCCGCTGCGTGGCTTTGAGCGCTACTTCGCCTTCACCGTCGAAGTTATGGACGTAATGACCTCGGAGGCCATGTTGAACTCCTTGTCGCGGTTGTCGATGCCGTGGCGAGCCTTGATCCATGCGAAATCGGTGTAGGCTACCCACACGTCGCCCTTGGCGTCTTGATAGACGAGCACCCGTACCGGCCAATCGAGACCGGCGTCGGGATCGGCGGTGATGAACAGCGTGCCGAGCGGCGGATTACCAAAGACGAGAAGGGTCGAGGGAAGAAGCGTGATGCCGGCATCGGCGGCGAGCTTCGCCTGATCGATCTCGTCGAAGAACTTGATGCCCTTCTCAGAGATATCCTTTTTCATGCGCGCGATGGTCTCGGCCATGGGGTAGGCGCTCTTGAATTTGACGATGCCGTCATCGGCGGCTTGCGCCGGTCGGAGCGGCGAGAATGCGGCGACAACGATGACGAGCAGGATGGAGCAAATCAGGCGCTTGAGCATGGAGTCTTCTCCTTCTGGCGGCGGGACGGAAATTTCATGCTCAGAGGATGGAGACATCGGCGCTTCAGCTGAAATGCCGCTTCGCTTTCAATTCGATGCCGCGCGACTATGGTGCTCGAGGCCGCTAACCGGACAGAAAGGAGGCAGACGCAATTGCGTTGCGTCGGCGGCCGAAGGGCGTAGAAAGGCCGAAGAAAGGCGAGGAGACAGAGCATGCGAAGGGCGATTTTGCTGACCGTTTTGGGCGCGGCCGCGTTTCTTGTCCCGGCCTCGGCCTCGGCGCTCCCAGGAGCGCTGGCCGACCAGGCTGCGGTCAGCCGCGCGTTGGGCGCCGCCGCGCTCGAGCCGGTGGCCCGCAGGGCCAAAACGCGCCAGAAGTATTACGCCAAGAAAAACCGCCGCTACGACTGGAGTTACTATCCCTACTGGCGGCCGTACCAGTATCGCTACTGGCAGCTCTATTACCCCTATGGCGGCCCGCTGTTCTAAGCCCGTTGGCGGCGGCAAGACGGAATTCTGAGTAACCGCGCGCGTTCGCCTTGTGGCAGAGTGCGCGCCGTGACGCCTCCGCCTCCGCAACACGCCGCCCGCGCGCTCGACCTCGCGCGAAGCGGCCTCTCCCGCCCCGGCGCGCCCGCCGCACTCCCCGCCCGGCTCGTCGTCGTCGATGTCGAGCGTCAGCGTGCGATCCTGATCGATGGAGAAGCGGCCGTCGCGTCATGGCCGGTCTCGACCGCGCGCGCCGGCATCGGCGGCGCGTCAGGCTCCTACCGGACGCCGCCGGGCTGGCACCGGATCAGCCAAAGGATCGGGCGGGACGCTCATCCCGGAACCGTCTTCGTCTCGCGCGAGCCGACCGGGGAGACCTGGCGCGGCGAGGCCCGCGACGACGATCTCATTCTCACGCGCATCCTCACGCTCGATGGGCTCGAGGACGGCGTCAATCGCGGTCCGGGCTGCGACTCGCTTTCGCGCTACATCTACCTCCACGGCACCAACCAAGAGGCGTTGCTCGGCCGCCCCACGTCGCATGGCTGCGTGCGTCTCTCCAACAGCGACATCGCCGCGTTGTTCGACCGGGTCGGCGAAGGCGATCACGTCTACGTCGCGGCGCCAGAGACGCCGGCGTTTCCCGATCCGGCAGGCCAAGGGCGCTTCCACTACGCCGGCCTTGGCGGCTCCGGGATGAGCGCGCTCGCTCAGTTCCAGGTCATGACCGGAGGGGTGGCGAGCGGCAGCGACCGGGCCTTCGACCGCGGCGAGCGCCAAGCGTTGCGCGATCAACTCGAACGGCTCGGCATCGCGGTCATGACGCAGGACGGCAGCGGGCTCGGTCCCGATTGCGCCGCCCTCGTCGTCTCGACCGCGGTCGAGGAAACCGTGCCCGATTTTGCCGCGGCGCTTCAGCGCGGCGTTCCCGTGGTCCACCGCTCGGAACTCCTGGCCCATTTCGTGGCGCGGCAGCGTTCGATCGCCGTTACCGGCACGAGCGGCAAGTCCACCGTTGCGGCGATGACATTCGCGATCCTGAAAGGCGCCGGGCGCGACCCTTCCGTCATCACCGGCGGCGATCTGCCCGAGCTTCAGGCGCAAGGGCTTCCCGGCAACGCCTTTGCCGGAAACTCGGACCTGCTCGTGGTCGAGGCCGACGAAAGCGACGGCACGCTCACCCGCTACGCGCCCGCGATCGGCGTCATTCTCAATCTGCAACGCGACCACAAGGAGATCGAGGACGTCGCGGCGATGTTCGCGACCTTGCGGGCGAAGACGCGCGAGGGTCTGGTGGTGGGCGACGCCGACAATCTCGATGCGTTCGCGGGCGGGGCGCTTCGCTTCGGGCTTGGCGAGCGCGCCGATATCCGCGGCGAGGACGTGGCGCTCGGTCCCGACGGAAGTCGCTTCCGCGTCGGCGAGGTGACGTTCGAGCTTCCGGTGCCGGGCGCGCACAATGTCGTCAACGCCTTGGCGGCGATCGCCACGGCGAGCGTGCTTGGCGTGACGCTCGCAGACATGGCGGCGCCGCTCCGCGCTTTCACCGGCATCGGCCGGCGCTTTCAGAGCATCGGCAGGGCGCATGGCGTCGAAATCATCGACGACTTCGCCCACAATGCCGAGAAGATCGCGGCCGCGATCCGCACGGCGAAGCTGCGCGCGAGGCGCGTGCTCGCCATCTACCAGCCGCACGGCTACGGACCGACGCGGTTCTTGAGGCAAGACTTCATCACGACCTTCGCGCGTGAGCTCGGGCCGGACGACCGGTTATGGATGCTCGAAGTGTTCTACGCCGGCGGAACGGCGACGCGCGATTTCTCCGCCGCC
>DATEMT010000200.1:0-3961 GCA_035275445.1 Methyloceanibacter sp.
CGCAGCTTCGGGGGTCTCGCGAAAATGTCGGCCACGTCTCATGTCAGTCTCGCCAGGTTTCCCTATCGTCCGCTCCCTTCGGGGATCGCGCTGACGGCCAAGCAGAAGCGCCTCATTCGCCAGAGCTTCCTTGCGCTCGAGCCCGCTTACGACCTCGTCGGCCAGCTCTTCATGCGCAAGCTCTACCGGCTCGACGCCTCGTTCCGCGGCCGGTTTGCCGGCTCGGCCGAGGCGCAAAGCCGCAAATTCATGGCGGGCCTCAAGCTCGGCATCATCGCGCTCAACTACGAGGACGGCCTCACGCCCGTCATCAGGCTGGTCGGCGTGCGCAACCGGCGCGCCGGCATCAAGGTCCGCCACTACCGCACCATGGCCAAGGCCCTGTTGTGGACGCTCGAGCAATCGCTCGAGAAGCGCTTCACGCGCGAGACCAAGGAGGCGTGGTCGAGCTTTCTCACCCAGGTCAGCCGCATCCTGAGCGGGAGCGACGCGGCGCTGCTGCGGGCCGTCAGCTAGTCGGTTTCCGATTCTGCCGGTGCTCGATCAGGTCGGCGACCACTGAGGGGTCGGCGAGCGTCGAGGTGTCGCCGAGATTGCCGAACTCGCCCTCGGCGATCTTGCGCAGGATGCGGCGCATGATCTTGCCCGAGCGCGTCTTGGGCAACCCCGGCGCGAACTGGATCAGGTCGGGCGAGGCGATCGGACCGATTTCCTGGCGCACCCAGTCGCGCAGCTCGGTCTTGAGCCGATCGGACGGGTCCTGGCCCGCCATCAGTGTCACGTAGCAATAGATGCCCTGGCCCTTGACGTCGTGCGGATAGCCGACGACGGCGGCCTCCGACACTTTGGGATGGGCGACGAGCGCGGACTCGACCTCTGCCGTTCCCATCCGGTGTCCCGCGACGTTGATGACGTCATCCACGCGGCCGGTGATCCAGTAATAGCCGTCGTCGTCGCGGCGGCAGCCGTCGCCTGTGAAGTATTTGCCCTTGTAGGTCGAGAAATAAGTGTCGATGAAACGCCTGTGGTCGCCATAGACGGTGCGCGCGATGCCGGGCCACGCGTCGAGAATGACAAGATTGCCGGATCCCTCGCCCTCGATGAGATTGCCGTCATTGTCGACGAGCCCGGGCTGAACGCCGAAGAAGGGCAGCGTCGCCGAGCCGGGCTTGAGCTTGATCGCGCCGGGCAGGGGCGTGATGAGAATGCCGCCGGTCTCGGTCTGCCACCACGTATCGACGATCGGACAGCGTTTGTCGCCAACCACGTGGTAATACCACTCCCACGCCTCCGGATTGATCGGCTCGCCGACGCTGCCGAGGAGCCTGAGCGACTTCCGGCTCGTGCGCTTCACGAAATCGTCGCCGACGCCCATCAACGCCCTGATCGCGGTCGGCGCGGTGTAGAAGATGTCGACCTTGTGCTTGTCGACCACCTGCCAGAAGCGCGACGCATCGGGATAGTTGGGGACGCCCTCGAACATGAGCGTGGTCGCGCCGTTGGCGAGCGGCCCATAGACGATATAGGAGTGGCCCGTGACCCAGCCCACGTCGGCGGTGCACCAGTAGACGTCGCCGTCGTGGTAGTCGAACACGTATTGATGCGTCATCGCGGCGAACACGAGATAGCCTCCGGTCGTGTGCAGCACGCCTTTCGGCTGTCCGGTCGATCCCGACGTATAGAGAATGAACAGGGGATCCTCGGCGTTCATCTCTTCCGGCGGACAGTCGTCGCCGACCTTGGCCAACTCCTCGTCGAAATGGAGATCGCGGCCTTGCGTCCACGGCACCTTGGCGCCGGTGCGCTTCACGACGAGAACCTTGTCGATGCCGCCAACCTTCTTGATGGCCTCGTCCGCGTTGGCCTTGAGCGGAATCTTTCTTCCGCCGCGCAAGCCCTCGTCGGCCGTGATGAGGAACCGCGACTTGCAATCGTCGATCCGGCCAGCGAGCGAATCCGGTGAGAAGCCGCCGAACACGATCGAATGAATGGCGCCGATCCGCGCGCAGGCGAGCATGGCGTAAGCCGCTTCCGGAATCATCGGCAGGTAGATGGTGACGCGATCGCCGCGCTTGACGCCGTTGGCCTTGAGCACGTTGGCCAGGCGGCACACTTGCCCATGCAGCTCGCGATAGGTGATGTGGCGCGCCGCTTGCGCCGGATCGTCCGGCTCCCAGATGATGGCGACCTGCTTTCCGCGCTTCTTCAGATGGCGGTCGATGCAGTTGGCGGCGACGTTGAGGGTTCCGTCCTCGAACCACCTGATCGAGATATCGGGATAGGCAAACGAGGTGTCCTTGACGCGTGAGTAGGGCTTGATCCAGTCGAGGCGCTTACCTTCCTTGCCCCAGAACTTGTCCGGCTTCTCGACGCTCTTGCGGTAGAGCTTCTCGTACGCGTCCTCGTCGATGAACGCGCGCTTCTTCCACGCTTTCGGAACCTTCAGGGTCTCGATCTTGTACGTCTTGTGCTCCGACATTTACCCGCTCCCGACGCGAACTGATTGATTGGAAATCCGGCTCCCCTTGCGCGGTCGCTAGACGCCGAATGCGCCGATGACGGCGCCCTGGATGAGCAGCACCGCAAGCCAATATCCGCCGTCGATCAACGTCAGGATCGGCTTCGCCCCGCCGAAGGCATGATTGACGCCCATCGTGGTGATGACGAAGCCGAGCCAGACGAACAGGCCGCTGATGAGACCGCCGCGCACCGTGACGTCGCCGATATGCGCCATCAGCCCCGCGAGCATCAGCGCCATGACGAACAGGGCGACGATGGCGATGGCGAAGAGAACGATCTGCGCGCCGCGTTGCGGCCGGTCGGCCTCGGTCTTGCCGACGGCGGCCATCCAGGGCTTCGCCAAGACCGTGTACCACACCGTTCCGAGACCGAAGCCCGCCAGCGTGGCGATGATGACGGCGAGATAGTTCACGCCCGAGAACGACATGGTCGCCCCCTCCCTGGTTTGCAGCCTCCGGCCCGACTTTACCTCAAGGGGGCTTTTGCGGCACTAAGCGCGCGGAGGGTCCTTAACGCCGCCCATGGCGCACACTTTCTTCCATTCGGCGCTCGCGACCGGCTGCACCGACAGGCGCGAATTTCGGACGAGCACCATGGACTTAAGGGACGGTTCGGCCTTGATCTCGGCGAGCGTCACCGGTCGGGCGAAGTCCGTGACGGCGGCGACGTCCACGCATTGCCAGACGCCGGTGCCGTCGGTCGAATCGGGATGCGCTTCGGCGACCACCTTGACGATGCCGACCACGCTCTTCTCGTCGCCGGTGTGGTAGAAGAAGGCGAGGTCGCCGCGCTGCATCCTCTGCATGTTCTTGCGCGCCTGGAAATTGCGCACGCCGTCCCACTCGCCGCCCTTGCGCCCTGCTTTCTTCTGCTGGTCCCACGACCAGCTGTCCGGTTCGGATTTGAGCAGCCAATAGGCCATGGGTGGATGCGGGGCTTTAGGCTCACGTCTCCCTTTTGGACTTGTTGACGACGCACAGCCACGGCCTGATATCGACGCTTGCGAAAATCCCGAGCTTCGAGAAGGGGTCGTTGGCGGATATCTCCTTGGCCGCCTCGAGCGAAGCCGCCTCGACCACGATCAAGCTGCCGTTCATGGTCTCCCCGTTGGGTTCGGTGAACGGACCGGCGAAGACGAGCGCGTCGCCGAGGCTCTTGAGATAGGCGAGATGCGCCGGGCGGTTCTCCTTGCGCGCGGCAAGGGCTCCGGGCTTGTCGGTGCAGATCAGCGCGTAGAACATCGAACCTCTCGCTTTCAGGCTAATGCGCCGCCGAATTTCTGTCCATCATTCCGCCTCGGCGCGGAGCGGCCGTGCGAGGAGCGCGCCGATCGCCGCATCGACGGTGACGCGTCCCGAGCTCACCGCATGCACCGCTTGAGCGATCGGCATGTCGATGCCATGCGCCGTTGCCATCGCCACCAGCGCGCTCGCGGTGTAGA
>DATEMT010000201.1:0-3405 GCA_035275445.1 Methyloceanibacter sp.
GGCGGCGGAATCGGCATTCTCGGCATTCTCATTCTGCTCGGATTGATGTTCTTCTTCGGCCTCGATCCGAGGGTCATCATGCAGCCCGGCGGGCCGGGCGGCGAACCTGGCGGTGGACCATCTGGTGACGAGACGACCTTCCCGGATATCCGCCTGCCGCAGTCTCGGCCCGACACGACGAACGTTCCCACCCAGGGCGAACAGGGTGCGCCGGTCCAACGCCCGCAAACCACGAGCGAGGACGATCTCAAGAAATTCGTGTCGGTCGTGCTCGCCGACACTGAAGACGTTTGGCGCGATATCTTCGCCCAGTATGGCAAGCGCTATAGCGATCCGACGCTGGTCTTGTTCAGTGGCGGCATCCGCTCCGCTTGCGGGATTGGCATGGCGCAGATGGGTCCCTTCTATTGTCCCTATGACGAGAAGGTCTATATCGACCTCGACTTTTATCAGGAGCTCAAGAACCGCTTCGGCGCGCCGGGAGACATGGCGCAGGCCTATGTCATCGCGCACGAGATCGGTCACCACGTGCAGAAGCTTCTAGGCATTGCCGATCAGGTCGAAGCGCTCAAGCAGCGGATGGACCAAAGGGACGCCAATGCGCTCCAGGTGCGCATGGAGCTTCAGGCCGACTGCTTCGCCGGCCTGTGGGCAAAGAATGCTCAGGAGACGAGGAACATCATTGAGCCCGGCGACATCGAGGAAGCGCTGAACGCCGCGAGTGCGATCGGCGACGACCGCATTCAGAAGCAGACGCAAGGGTGGGTCGTGAAGGACGCGTTTACGCACGGCTCCTCGGAGCAGCGCGTGCGCTGGTTCAAGCGCGGCTACGACAGCGGCAAGCTCGACGCCTGCGATACGTTCAATACCGACAACCTTTGAGTTTGGGGACAAGGCGCAGCCGACCCTGTCTCGCTGCGGGACTAGAGCGAGTCTCCGGCGTAAACCGTCGCCTCGCAAGGCCGCGAGGCCTTCTTGAACAGGGCGCAGGCCTGCGTCGCCTCTTTGGCGCTGGTGAAGGGACCGGCGATCAGCCGCCATTTCTTGTCGGGCGCAAGCACGCGGCGCGGCTGAAGTCCGGCGACGAGTGCGGCGTGGTTGGTGAGATATTCGCGCCACAACGGCCGGAGCCCGTCCTGCTTGGCGACGACGCCGATTTCGATGCCGTAGCGCGTCGAGCCGTCATTGGCGGCCGGAGGCAGCTCGACCGGGTCTAAGGCGGCGGTCTCGGTCGTGGGCGGCGTCGAGGCGGCGGTCTCGGTTGTGGGCGGCGTCGAAGCGGCGGCCGGCTCTTGCGGCTTGGACGCCGCGTCCTCGGGCGGCGTTGCGCCCGAGGCCTCGGCGGGCTGCGATCCAGGAGCGGCCGGGGGTGCTTCAAACGGAGACTGGGTCGCGGCAGGAGCCTCTGCGGGCGCGTCAGCGTCAGGCGTCGGCGCGCCAGGCGGATTGTTGGCCCGCGCCTGCAACTCGGGGGGCAGGTCGTCGAGCGGCGCGACCGCGACCGACGGCGGCTCGGAAGGCGCGGCGGGTTCGGCGACCGGCGGCGGGCTCGGCTTCGGTTCGACCGCGGCCTGTTCGATGGGCTTCGGCTCGGGCTGCTGAACCGGCTCGGGCGGCTTCGGCGCTTCGGCCTGAGCAGGCTCGGGCGCTTGAACCTGAGGCGGCGAGGGTGGCTCGGCGGCGGCAGTCGCGGTCTCGGCCGGAACGGGAGGCGGGGAAGCTGTGTTGGCAGCCTCCGGCGCCGCCGGCGTGGCGCTCGTCTCGCTTCCCTCGAGCCTGCCGCTCAGCGTGGCCACTTGTTGCGACAACTTCCGCAAATTCTCTTCGATCGAGGCAAGGTCGTCTCCGGATGGAGGCTTGCCGTCCGCGGAAGCGGTGGCGGCGCTCTGCTCCGCCGGAGTTAGCTTGACGAGCTGGCCCCCGAGCGTCGGATTGGTGAGGACGTTGAAGAGGTAAAATCCGGAAAGGCAGCCGAGCAGGATCCAGAACGCGGCAAATACCCCGCGCGACCAGTTGCCCGAGCCTGTCCTGCGACGCCTCACCATCTGTTCCGCATCCTCCCGCGCATGGAAATTCCGGCGGAAAAGCGACGCCAATAAGGCTTTGCCCAAGATTTGCGCCGCGAATCCGAAGGATGACTCGCTCGGCGCTTCGGGTCAATTTCCGCAAGACGGAAAAGCGCGCGAATTTCGCCCATGAGAGTTATGGCCCTCGCCTGGGCTTTGGACTAGACAGGTCGCCATTGCCCGGCATTGGTCCCAACCCTTGCGTGTCCTAAGAGACAGGATTTGCGGCCCCCAGTGTTACTCTCTGTTTCCGCTTTGCGGGGCATAGTGCTTGGCTCGATCCCGGATGCCCCACCAGTAACGACACCAACGGCATGACGAACAGCTCGGCTCTCGCCATCGTTCTTGCGGCCGGCCAAGGCACGCGCATGAAGTCGGAGCGGCCCAAGGTGCTCCACCCGCTCGCCGGCGCGCCGCTTCTGTCTCACGCGCTGCTTGCGGCCAAAAATGCCGGGCTCGACCGGCTTGCGGTCGTGGTCGGGCCGGGCATGGACGACGTGGCCGCGACCGCCGTCACTCTCGACCCGGACCTCGACGTCTTCGTTCAGGAGGAGCAGCGCGGAACGGCCGACGCCGTCAAGGCCGCGCGCGAGGCCGTCGAGGCGTTCTCCGGTCAGGTCCTGATCCTTTACGGCGACACGCCCCTTTTGCGCGCCGCGACGATCGGCAAAGTTCGCGCCGAACTCGAGGCGGGCGCCGATCTCGCCGTCGTCGGCTTCGAGAGCGAGAACCCGTCGGGCTATGGCCGGCTCCTTCTCGACGACCGCGGACGGCTCGTGGGCATTCGCGAGGAGAAAGATGCAAGCGAGGCCGAGCGGGCGCTCAAGCTTTGCAATTCGGGGATCATGGGTTTCCGCTCGGGCCGGACCCTGCTCGATCTCCTCGGGCGGATCGGCAACGACAACGCCAACAAGGAATTCTATCTCACCGACGCGGTGGCGCTCGCTAATGCCGAGCGGCTCGAGGCGCGCATGGTCGCGGCCGATCAGAGCGAGGTCCTCGGCGTGAATTCGCGCGCCGAGCTCGCCGCGGCCGAAGCGATCATGCAGACCCGGCTGCGCGATGCGGCGATGGCGAACGGAGCGACGCTGATCGCGCCCGAGACGGTGTTTCTCAGTTGGGACACCGCGATCGGCAGGGACGTCGTCATCGAGCCCCATGTCGTGATCGGCGAAGGCGTCAGCATCGGAGACGGCGCCACCATCAAGAGCTTCTGTTACATGCAGTCTTCGCGCATCGGCGCCGGCGCCACCGTCGGACCCTTCGCGCGGCTCCGGCCCGGCGCCGACCTTGCCAGGGACGCCCATGTCGGCAATTTCGTCGAGATCAAGAAATCGGA
>DATEMT010000202.1:0-14424 GCA_035275445.1 Methyloceanibacter sp.
AAATGAGCACGTCGCGGATCTCGGGGTGGGTGGCGATATAGTTGAGCGCCTCCTCCCATTGGGGCCGGCTGAAGCTGTAGTCGCCGCCGGCCTCGCCGACCATGCGCGAGCGGGTGCAATAGCGGCAATAGGTCGAGCAGAAGCCGGTCGCCAGGAACAGCACTCGGTCGGGATAGCGGTGAACCAGCCCCGGCACTGCCGTGTGGCCGTCCTCGCCGAGCGGATCGTCTGCCTCGCCCGGCGTCTTTAGATATTCGTCGCCGACCGGGATGTGGGTGCGCCGGAGCGGCTCGTTCGCGTCCTCGCGCGCCATGAGGCTCGCGTAATAGGGCGTGATGCCAAGCGGGAGCGAACCTTCGTGGCGGATGACCGCGTCGCGCTCGTCAGCCGACAGCACGAACATGCGCTCGAGTTCCGCCAGCGTCCGGATGCGTGACCGCGCCTGCCAGCGCCAATCGTTCCATTGGGCGACGTCCACCTCGGGGTAATAGCGCTTGCGGAAGGCGCGCGAGACCGGCCCGAGGGGAAAGCGCTCCATGCGCACCACGACGGCGTCGAGACGCGGCGCCTTCGCCGAGGGTGCCGGCGCTGGTGCAAGAGCGTTGATCGGGGATTGGGGTGTGATGAGAAGTCTGGATGTCGCCTGCGGGCGACCGGGTGGCTCTTCAGCCTCGACCTTGAGCGGCTTCATGGGATGTCCGTCCCCTCCGATCTCGCGACGGACAGGTTCGCTCCCGCCGCCGACTCTCGTCCATCAAAAAAACGCGAGTCATTTCAGCTACCTGTTCCTTAATTTCAAGTGATAACCCGCTCCGGCCCCAATTTTTTTTGGAAAGCGTCTCGCGGGCTCGCGCGCAACATCAGTTCGAGCGCTGCATCACCGCGACGAAGAAGCCGTCCGTGCCGTGATCGCGCGGCGTCATCAGCAGCGTCTCCTCCGAGCCGTCGGCGGAAGGCACCAAGGCCTCGGCGGCAAGCGATCGTTGCCACAGCTCGTGCCAGGCAATGAGCTTGAATTGGGGATGGCGGGCGAGAAAGCTCTCCACCTGGTCGCCGTTCTCGGACGGCAGGACCGAGCAGGTGACATAGGCGAGGCGGCCGCCCGGCTTGACCAGGCCCGCGCCCTCTTCGAGCACGGCCTTCTGCTCGCCGCGCCGCGCCTCCAGCATCGCCGGCGAAAGGCGCCATTTGGCGTCAGGGCGGCGCCGCCACACGCCCGATCCCGAGCATGGCGCGTCGATCAGGACGAGATCCATCTTGTCCGCGAGCTTGGCCAGGGCCTCGCGGTCGCCCGCCGGCAGCACCTGGACGTTTCTCGCTCCGGCCCGTTTCAGCCTCTCGAAGATCGGCCGCAGGCGAAAGGTATCGGCATCGTAGGCGTAAAGCTGCCCCGTATTCTCCATCAGCGCCGCGAGGCCCAAGGTCTTGCCGCCCGCGCCGGCGCAAAGATCGATGACTTGCTGGCGCGGCGCAGCACCTGAAAGCAGCGTCGCGAGCTGCGAGCCCTCGTCCTGAACCTCGTACCAGCCTTTGCCGTGACCGGGCTCCGCCTCGAGATGCGGGTTGCGGGACGGCCCCGGACCTTGGGCGACGCGGACGCCGAGGGGCGCGTGCGGGGTCGGCGCAGGCTCGAAGCGCCGCAACGCCTTGAGCACCTTGTCGCGATCGGCCTTCAGCGTGTTCACCCTGAGATCGACCGGAGCGCGCGTCGCCAGGCCCGCGCCCTGTTCTGCGGCGCGGACGCCGAAGGCCCGGTCGAACTCAGGTGCGAGCCATTCGGGAAAGTCGCCCCGCACATGAGCGGGAGCGGTCGCAAGGAGCGTCGCCTCGAGCCCGGCACGCTCGGCCTCCGACAGAGGCTGGGGCACGTGCCGGCTGCCATCGGCAAGAGCAGCGACCTGCTCGGGCGTCATCTGCCATTGGCTCACGAGCGTTCGCAGCACGAGCGCGCGCGGGGTCTCCTCGCCCATGGCAAAGGCGGCCGAAGCGCGATGGCGCAAGCAATCGAACACGAGATTGCCGATCGCCGCCCTGTCGCCCGACCCGGCAAAGCGGTGCGACGTTCCCCAATCCTTCAGGGCTTCCGCCGCCGGCCGCTTGCGCGTCTCCATGTCGGCGAGAATTTCGATTGCCGCGCTCGCCCGCGCCGCCGGCGTCATCAGGCCGTGTAGAACAGGATGATCCGCGCGATGACGATCACCCACATGAGCAGGAGCGCGAGCACGCCGACGCCGAAGATGCCGGTGCGGCGATCGAGCCGGTTCGAGGTCACGTGGACGTAAGCGTGGGCGATCCGCGAAAGCACGAACAACCAGCTCAAGACGAGAAGGACCACGTCAAGCGTGTTGCTCGCGAACGCGAGCAGCACGACGACATAGAACAGGACCGGCAGCTCGAGCTGGTTGTGGTAGGCGTTGGATATCTGGAGCACGCGCCCCGGCCAAACCGGCTCGCGCAGCCGGATTTTTTCCGGATCGACTTCGCCTTGGCGGATGGCGCGAAGGCGAAGCGCCGCCATCCAGAACAGGAGCACGAAGGTGAGCCCCACCTGGACGAACATCGGCATCAGGATCGCATGGATCGACATCGGGCCCTCCCCTCCTCCAAGCCTCTTCCCTACATGGCGGTGCAGGAGCTAGAGCAATGTCCACGCCGTTAGGCAAGTCCATCCTCGACGCCTGCGCCGCGATCGAGCCCGGTAATCATGGATGGAAGTTCAATTGACGGCCGCCCCGAGGCCCCTCTAAACCTAGCGCCAAGGGCCGAAACGCGCCCGTTCTGGAGGTTTTCCATGCGCTTTCGCGCGTCCCAAGCCGTTGCCCGCGCCGCTTTTGCGGCGGCGCTGATCTTCGCCGCCTCGCCCCGTCCGGGCCATGCCGAAGACAACCCCTGCTTCACCGGCGAGGGTTCGGTCAAAGAAGTGCTCGACGCCTGCGCCGCCTATCTCGCCTCGGGCGCGACCGACAAGGATCAGATCGTCAGGGCTCATGCCGTTCGCGCCATGGCCTTCTCCGCCACCCGCGATCTCGATTCCGCGCTCGCCGAGCTTGACGCGGCGATCAAGGTCGACGCCGCCAAGCCGAATTCCTATTTCATGCGGGCCGCGGCTTATGAGGCCAAGAAGGACTACGACAAGGCTCTGGCCGATCTCGACGAGGCCATCCGCCTCGATGCCAAGCACGGCGACTATTATCTCTTGCGCGGCATCGTTTACCGCGACAAGGGCGATTTCGATCGGGCCCTTGTCGAGCTCAACGAGAAGCTCAAGCTCGATCCGGATGCGGCTATGGGCTATTCCGCGCGCGGCGATCTCTATCGGCAGCGCAAGGAATACGACCTCTCCGTCGCCGATTACGATCAGGTCATCAAGATGGAGCCCGACAGCGCAAAGGGCTATGTCGATCGCGGCTGGGTATTCGTGCTCAAGAACGATCTCGACAAGGCCGGCGCCGATTTCGACAAGGCGCTCGAGCTGCATAACAACGATCCTTCGGCGCTGGTCGGCCGCGGCCTGGTCAAGAGCCGCAAGGGCCAACCGACCGACGGCAGCGCCGACCTCGCCCTCGCTCAGAAGCTCGAACCGGGAATTTTCGACCAGATCCGCAAGCTCGGCATCGAGTAGTGGCTGGGATGACTGACCACCCGCGGGAGGGGTCCTAGCCCTCGCGCGGGTAGTTGGGCGACTCGCGCGTGATCGTCACGTCGTGGACGTGGCTCTCGCGGAAGCTCGCGGTCGAGATGCGGATGAACTCGGCGCGCGCCTGGAACTCGGCAAGCGTCCGCGCGCCGGTATAGCCCATCGATGCGCGCAAGCCCCCAATCAATTGGTGCAGCACGCTCGACACCGGGCCTTTATAGGGCACTTGCCCTTCGATGCCCTCCGGCACGAGCTTCAGCGCGTCCTTGATCTCCTGCTGGAAGTAGCGGTCGGCCGATCCGCGCGCCATGGCGCCGATCGAGCCCATGCCGCGATAGGCCTTGTAGGAGCGGCCCTGATAGAGAAACACCTCGCCCGGACTCTCGTCGGTTCCGGCCAGGAGCGAGCCGAGCATCACGCAGTCGGCGCCAGCCGCGAGCGCCTTGGCAAGGTCGCCCGAATAGCGGATGCCGCCGTCGGAGACGACCGGGACATCGCTCTTCCTCGCCGCCTCGACCGCTTCCAAGAGCGCCGTGAACTGCGGCACGCCGACGCCCGCCACGACCCTTGTGGTGCAGATCGAGCCCGGACCGATGCCGACCTTGACCGCATCGGCGCCGGCATCGATGAGCGCCTTGGTGCCATCGGCGGTCGCGACATTGCCGGCGACGACCTGCACGGCGTTCGAATGTCGCTTGATGCGGCGGACCTGGTCGAGCACGAGCGCCGAATGTCCGTGGGCGGTATCGACCACGATCAGATCGGCGCCGGCATCGATCAGCCGTTCGGCCCGCTCGAAACCGGAATCGCCGACGCTGGTCGCGGCCGCCACCCTGAGCCGCCCCTGCTCGTCCTTGCAGGCATTGGGATGCGCTTTCGCCTTCTCGATGTCCTTGACCGTGATGAGCCCGATACAGCGATAGTCGTCATCGACCACCAGCAGCTTCTCGATGCGATGTTGGTGCAGGAGCCGCTTGGCCTCGTCGGCCCCGACATTTTCCCTGACGGTGATGAGCTTCTCCTTGGTCATCAGCTCGGCAACGCGCTGGTTCGGGTTGGTGGCGAACCGGACGTCGCGATTGGTGAGGATGCCGGCGAGCCGCCCTTGGCGGCTGCCATTGCCGCCGGGCTCGACTACCGGGATCCCCGAAATCTGATAGTCCGCCATCAGCTTCAGCGCGTCGGCGAGGGTCGCTTCGGGATGAATGGTCACCGGGTTCACCACCATCCCCGACTCGAACTTCTTCACCTGCGCGACCTGGGCGGCTTGAGCCTCCGGATCGAGATTACGGTGAATGACGCCGAGACCGCCGGCTTGCGCCATGGCGATGGCGAGCCGGGCTTCGGTCACGGTGTCCATGGCCGAGGAGATGACCGGGATATGGAGCGCGATGGAGCGGGTCACCCGGGACGACACGTTGGCCTCGTTCGGCAGCACGTTCGAGGCGGCCGGCCGGATCAAGACGTCGTCGAAAGTGAGCGCGATGGCGCCGTCCGGGAACGTCTTGCCGTGATTTGGGGTTCGCCCTTCGGGCATTGGCCAACCTCTGCTGCGTGGGGCGGCCTCGCATTTTGAGCCGCCACCGGTTGGCGGCCTCCTTTAGCACCTTGCGCCCGGTTTGGGAAGGCAGAGGCGGGAAAGTCGCGCCTTTAGGCAAACCCGCCCGACCGCAGCACCTGCCGGAGCCGGGGCGCCGCGAAGGCAATGAAGCTCTGGACCTTGGACCGGGGCAGCCGGTCCTCGCGATGGATGAGATTGACCGGCATCGCCTCGGGCTCGAAGGCCGTGAGCACCCGCCGGAGCGAGCGGTCGGCAAGCCGGGCTTCAGCCTGATAGGACAGGACCCTCACGATCCCTAGCCCGGCCGTGGCGGCGTCGATGGCCGCGTCCGCCGAGTTGACGACGAGTCTGGGGCTGATCGTGACCCTGAGTTCGCTCTTGCCCGCGCCGCCGAAGGTCCAGCGCTCGGCGTGGGTGAAGGTGTTGAAGCTGATGCATTGGTGGTTGGCAAGCTCGGCCGGCGCCTTCGGAACGCCGCGCTCGGCAAGATAGGACGGGCTCGCGCAGGCGATCAGTCGGATCGCCCCGACGCGCGTCGCGCGGAGCGTCGAGTCCGGGAGCGCGCCGATACGCACGCCGACATCGATGCCCTCTTCGACCAGATCGACGATACGATCGACCAGAAGCATGCGCGCGGCAACGCGCGGATACGCGTTCAAGAACGCGGCGACGATCGGCAGCACATGCAGCCGTCCGAACGCGACGGGCGCGGTGATCGCAAGCTCGCCGCGAGGCTCGGCCTGCTCGCCCGCTACGCGGCGGCCGGCGTCGTCGAGCTCATCGAGGACCTGACGGCAGGTGGCGGCGTAAATGCGGCCGGACTCCGTCAGCACGAGCCGCCGCGTCGTCCGCGTGATCAAGCGCGTGTCGAGCTCGTCTTCGAGCGCCTTCAACTGGCGGCTGACCGTCGACAGCTTCATGCCGAGCTTGCGCGCCGCCGCCGACAGGCTGCCGGCTTCGGCGATGGCGACGAACACACGGAGTGCGGCGAGACGGTCCATACGATTGTTGCAAGAAATGGAACAATGACTTGCGAAAATAGCCGATATTCCTGATCGCCGGAATGGGGCATGAAACCGGTGCGGGGCGCGCGCCCTGCCCAACCGCGAACCAAAGGAAAGCGCCATGGCCGCGTTGACGCTGCACGACCTCGAACTGTCGGGGAATTGCTACAAGGTCCGGCTCCTTTGCGCGCTGCTCGGGCAGCCTCTCGACATCGTGCCGGTCGATTTCCTCGCCGGCGCGCACAAGAAGAGCCCGTTGATCGAGAAAAATCCGTTCGGCGAGATTCCGATTTTCGAGGATCGCGACGTGACCTTGCGCGACTCCCAGGCGATCCTGGTTTACCTCGCGCGGAAATACGGCGGCGATTCCTGGCTGCCGATCGACGCGGCGTCCATGGCGAAGGTGATGGAATGGCTGATGGTCGCCGAGAACGAGATCGCGCGCGGGCCGAACGACGCAAGGCTCCACGACAAATTCGGCGTGCCGCTCGATGTCGAGGCGGCGCGCGAGAAGGCCAAGCGAATTTTCCGATTGATGGAAGCGCATCTCGGCAAGAACGATTGGCTCGCGCTCGGGCGCCCGACCATCGCCGACATCGCCTGCATGCCTTACGTGGCGCTCAGCCACGAAGGCGGACTGTCGCTCGCGCCCTACCCCGCGCTCGGCGCCTGGATCGGGCGCATCAAGGCCCTTCCCGGCTTCATCGCCATGCCGGCGGTCTGAGCGCCCGATGTCCTCGTCCTCCACAGACATCGCTTTCACGCCTTCGGTGAAGGCCATCCAGACGCGGCGCGGCTCACGCGACGCCTATGCCCGCTTGGAGGAGAAAGGCGGTTTTGCCACCGCCATCGACGACAGCCTTGCCGCCTTCATTGGCGCCATCCGGTCGTTCTATTTTGCGACCGCAAATCGCGAGTGCCAGCCCTACATCCAGCATCGCGGCGGGCCCAAGGGCTTCTTGCGCGTTCTCGATCCGCGCACGCTCGCTTTCGCCGACTTCGCCGGCAACCGGCAATACATCACGCTCGGCAATCTCGCCGACAACCCCCGCGCCATGCTGTTCCTCATGGATTACACCCATCGCAGGCGGGTGAAGATCTGGGGCACGGCGCGCGTGGTCGAGGGCGATCCGGAGTTGACCGCGCGGCTGTTCCCCGAGGCTTACCGGGCCCGGGCGGAGCAAGCCGTCGTGTTCGCGGTGACCGCCATCGACATCAACTGTCCGCAGCACATTCCCCAGATGCTGTTTGCCGAAGACGTCGCCGAGGCGATCGCCGAACGCGACCGGCGTATCAGCGCGCTTGAGGCCGAGGTCGCGCGACTGAGCGCCGGGGCTTAGCCTTGACGGTCTCCCCGGCGAAGAGCCAGCCGAACAGAAACCAGGCGGCGACCGCGCCGAGAAGTTCGGCCACGATGAAGCCCGGCGCGTGGGTGGGGTCAATGCCGGCGAACGTGTCGGTGAACGCGCGCGCGATGGTCACCGCCGGGTTGGCGAAGGAGGTTGACGAGGTGAACCAATAGGCCGCGCCGATATAGAGGCCGACGGCGGCGGCAAGCGCGCCCGGCTTGAAACGGAGACAGCCGAGGATGGTGGCGATCAGACCGAAGGTAGCGATGAACTCTCCGAGCAATTGGCCGAAGCCGTTGCGCGGGGTGTCCGAGACCTGAAACGGCGCAAGCCCGAACATCAGATGCGCGGCCAGCGCGCCGAGCAAGCCTGCCGCGATCTGCGTCGCGACATAGAGCAGCGCGGTGCGGTCGTCGATCTCGCCGCGAAGCCGCATGACGAGCGTCACGGCCGGATTGAACTGCGCGCCCGAGATGGATACGAAAATGGTAATGATGACGACGAGGATCGCGGCGGTTGCAAGCGTATTGCACAGGAGCGCGAGCGCCACGTTTCCGTCGGCAAGCGTCTCGGCCATGATGCCCGAGCCGACCACCGCCATGACGAGAAAGAACGTGCCGAGCGCCTCGGCGGCCAAGCGCCGTGCAAGATGGTGATTCATTCGGCTTCCCTCTCCCGTTCCGTTGTCGCTGCCCGGAAATGACGGAGGGCAATGACGCCTGAGGATGGCCTCCCTAACAGCAGCCGCTACTTGCCTTGGCAGGCGCGGCAGCGTCCGTCGCGAACGGGATTGAAGTCCCGCAGCCGGGGAAGATGCCGTAATGGGTGGCGAAGTCGCCGATTAAATCGAAATGCGGGGCAAACCGCGTCTCGGCCAACATGCGCCAGGTGTTGCCGCAGACCGGGAACACCTTGCCGCGCTCGATCAGATGATGCCCGTCGAGCGCGAAAGCGTCGGGTTGGTCCGCCACGGTCCCCTTGTAGATCACCGCCTGACCGTAATCCTCGCAAGCCGTCTCCAGTCCGTCGAGCTTGAACAACCGGTAGGTCGCCGAGAAGAACTGCGCCTGGCCAAGCTTGGCCCGCATCGCCGCATTCTCGACCGCTATGGGACGGCTCGCGACCAGCCGCGGATCGAGGAAGCCGGCCTGCTTGGCCAGCGTGAGGAAATCGTTCCAATAAAGCGCGCCGCCGAGGCACTCGCCATAAAGCAGGGGGTCGGCCCTGACATGATCGGGGAGCCGCCGGTCGCAATAAACGTCGGCGAAAAAGAGTTCGCCGCCGGGCTTGAGCAGGTCGAAGGCGCCGCGCAGCACCGCGAGCTTGTCGACCGATAGATTGATGACGCAATTCGACACGACCGCGTCGAAACTCGCTCGCGGCAGGCCGAGCGCGTCGAGCGTCTCGATATAGCCTTTGACGAATCTCACATTGGGGCGCTCGTGACCGAACCGCCGCATATGCCAGTCGATATGGGCATGAGCGGTGGCAAGCTGCTCGTCGGTCATGTCCACGCCGACGACCTCGCCGTTAGCGCCCACAAGCTGCGCGATGAGATAGACGTCGCGGCCCGAGCCCGAACCGAGATCGAGCACGCGGGCGCCCGCGAGCGCCGCCGGCACCACGATGCCGCAGCCATAATATTTGGCGCGCACCTCTTCATGCACGTTGTCGAGCAGGGCTTGGAGATGCGGGGGCACGTCGCCGCCGTCGCAGCAGGCCGAGGTCTGCAAATCCTCGGAGCTCTTCAGGACCTTGCCGTAATAGTCCTTCACCACTTCGAGATTCATGGCCGAACTCCCTACCGGCAAGAGCGATGGCCGCACCATAGCAGCGCGCCCGAGAGCGCGCAGCAAGAGCGGAAAGCACAGTTCCGTGAACGATTTAAGACCCGGGCGGGGCGCCGCGAAAACCGGTGGCGAGCACATACATCTCGGCGGAGCCCGCGCGCGACGCTTTCGGCTTCATGTGCCGCACCTTGGCGAAGGAGCGATTGAGCCGCGCAACGAGCTCGCGGCTTGCCCCGCCTTGCAGCACCTTGCACAAGAAGACGCCCCCGGGGGCGAGGATGTCTTCGGCGAGATCGAGCGCCGCCTCGGTCAGGCTCATGATGCGCAAATGATCGGTCGCCTTGTGCCCGGTCGCCGGCGCATGCATGTCGGACAGAACCGCGTCGGCCTTCGCGCCGCCCAGGGCAGCGCGGATGCTTTCCGGCGCTTGCGGATCGGTGAGGTCGAGCTTGAGCCCGACCACGCCCGCGATCGGCTCCATCTCGGCGACATCAACCGCGACCACCTGCCCCTTCCCCGCCATCAGCTTCACCCTCTGTGCGGCGATTTGGCTCCAGCCTCCCGGCGCAGCGCCGAGATCGACCACGCTCATGCCCGGGCGCAAGAGATGGTGCTTCTCGTCGATCTCGGCGAGCTTGAAGGCGGCGCGGCTGCGATACCCTCTGCGCTTCGCCTCCTCGACGTAAGGATCGTTGAGCTGGCGCTGGAGCCAGCGGGTCGAAGCGAGCTTCCGCCCCTTGGCGGTGCGGACCCTGACCGCGAGCTTGCGGTTTCCGCCCTGCCCCACGCCGCCCTGCCCTTTTTCCCGCCTTACCATCTGTTAATCCCAATCTCGCGGCCTCGCGCTTGACGCTTGGACCGCTTTGCCCCACCTCCGAACTATCCGCCCGCCAACACCTGCCACATGCCACGCTATTTCGTCACCCTCATCGTCGCCGTCGCCCTGTTCATGGAGCAGATGGATTCGACGGTGATCGCGACCTCTCTGCCGGCAATCGCCGCCGATCTGCATGAGGATCCGGTCGCACTCAAGCTGGCGCTGACCTCGTATCTCTTGTCGCTTGCCGTGTTCATCCCCTTGAGCGGCTGGGTCGCCGACCGCTTCGGCGCCCGCACCGTGTTCCGCGCCGCCATCGCCGTGTTTACCATCGGCTCCGCCGCTTGCGGCTTTGCCCAGGGGCTGCCCGATTTCGTCGGCTTCCGCATCCTCCAAGGCATGGGCGGCGCCATGATGGTACCGGTCGGCCGGCTCGTCATCCTGCGCACGGTGCCGAGGGCCGAGCTGATCTCGGCGCTCGCCTGGCTCACCATCCCCGCGCTGTTGGGTCCGGTGATCGGACCGCCGCTCGGCGGGGCGATTTCGACCTTCGCCTCCTGGCGCTGGATCTTCTGGATCAACATCCCGATCGGCATCGTCGGCATGATCCTTGCCACGCGCTACATCGAGAATATTCGCGAGGACAAACTGCCGCCGCTCGACGTCAAGGGCTTCGTTCTCTCGGGCATCGGCTTATCGGGGGTCGCCTTTGGTTTTTCCAATATCGGCCAGGGACTGTTTCCGCTCTGGATCGTGCTGGCGCTGCTCGCGGCGGGCGTCGTCGCCTGCTTCCTCTACGTCCGCCACGCGCGGGTGGCGAAAGCGCCGCTGATCGATCTCAACCTGCTCAAGATCGACACCTTCTACGCCGGCGTCGTCGGCGGTTTCTTTTTCCGCATCGGCATCGGCGCGATGCCGTTCCTGCTGCCGCTGATGTTGCAGCTCGGTTTTGGCCTGAGCCCGCTTCAATCCGGGCTTTTGACCTTCGTCAGCGCTATCGGCGCCGTGGCGATGAAGGCGAGCGCTGCGCCCATCATCCGCCGCTTCGGCTTCAAGTCGACGCTGGTCGTGAACGGCGTTGCATGCGCTTTCTTCGCCGCCGCCATCGCCCTCTTTACCGCCGGCACGCCGCACGCGATCGTGCTCGCCGTGCTGCTCGCGGGCGGCTTCTTCAAGTCGTTGCAGTTCACCGCCCTCAACGCCATTGCCTATGCCGATATCAAGAACGCCGCCATGAGCCGCGCGACGAGCTTCGCCAGCGTCGTCCAGCAACTGTCGCAGTCGATGGGTGTGGCGATCGGCGCGCTCGTGCTCGAAATCGAGCGCATGGGCCGCCCCGGCGCGCAGGTCCTCGCGGAAGATTTCCCGGCCGCCTTCCTCATCGTCGCGGCGATCGCGGCAAGTTCGATCTTCATTTTTCTACGCCTGCCCAAGGGCGCCGGCGCGAGTCTGTCGGCCAAGGCGGAGCCCGTGGCGACCGACCGGAAGACCGTCTCGGAACCTGCCCCCTTCTCCTGAGCTAGCGCTCGGGACCAGAGCCTGACGCGGGACGCGGGACGCGCGACCGCGCCTGCTCGGACCCTCTCCGGTCGTGACCGTCCTCGGCCATGAGCGTGGCGAGGATGCCCTCGCGCAAGCCGCGATCGGCCACGCGCAAGCGCTGGCACGGCCACACCCTGAGCAAGGCTTCGAGGATGGCGCAGCCGGCAAGCACGAGATCGGCGCGCTCGTGCCCGATGCAAGGTTGCGCCGCGCGCTCGGCATAAGTCATGGCGATGAGGTTGTTCGACACGGCGCGTACGTCGCGGACGTTGAGCCAACACCCGTCCACCCGCGACCGCTCGTAGAACGGAAGCTTGAGGTGAATCCCGGAAATTGTCGTGACGGTACCCGACGTTCCGAGGAAATGCGCGCGGCGCCCGGCGATCTTGGCGCCGAACCCGTGCTTGGTCTCGAACGCGCCCATGCCGGCCATCACCTCGATCACCATCGCCTCGTAGCGCGCCGGGGTCACGTCCCTTCCCCCGTGGCGTTCGGCGAGATTGACGACGCCGATCGGCAGAGACGTCCAGGCCGCGATGCAGCTTTGCACGTCGACCCGGTCATGCAGCGTGCGCCGCCAGGGCCGTCCGAGCCGCTTGAGGTCGAGCCAGATCAGCTCCGAGCTGCCGCCGCCGATATCGAACACGAGCGTGAAGTCGGCATTGTGGTCGATGAGAGAGGCGCAGCCCGAAACCGCGAGCTTGGCCTCGGACTCCTGCGTCACGATCTCGATGCCAAGCCCGGTCTCGGCGCGCACCCGCGCGATGAACTCCGCTCCGTTGGCGGCGATGCGGCAGGCTTCGGTCGCGATCAGCCGCGAGCGCGTCACGCCGCGGCGCTTCATCTTGTCGGCGCACACTTTCAGCGCCTCGATGGTGCGTTTCATGGCCGCTTCCGACAGCCGCCCCGACGTCAGCACGCCTTCGCCGAGGCGGATGATGCGGGAGAAGGCGTCGATGACGAGGAAACCGCGGCGCGACGGCTTGGCCACGAGCAGGCGGCAGTTGTTGGTGCCAAGGTCGAGAGCGGCGTAAATGGAAGGCGCGGATGCCCGCGCTTGCGCGCCCGCATTGGTCTTAGCCTCGGCTGCGGTAAGGCCGTCTGCCGGCGCCAACGGACGCGCGCCGGTTGCGTCTTGCACCGGCGCTTGAGCGCCGGCGCAGTCGCCGGTCTCGCTTCGCCGCGCCGTGAAGTCGCGGGAAGCCGTTGCAGCCGGGCCGGCATCGCCGCGCGGCCCACTCAAATCTCATACCCCTGACCCGGACGCGCCCGTTTCCTAGGGCCTCGCCCGGCGTGTTGGTGCTATGCCGCTACTCTATCAAGCCCGCGTTCGAGGTAAAGGGGTTGTGCGACCTTGGTTCTGCCCTCGCGTCCTGCCAAGGCTTGAGCGGCGCCGCCAAGCGTAGAATATTGGCCGTGCGCGCCCCGCTTCTGGACTTGAGGGCGCCCGCGCCCGTAGCTCAACGGCTAGAGCACCAGACTTCGAATCTGGGGGTTGCACGTTCGAGCCGTGCCGGGCGCACCAGTTTTACGAGATTTTTCACGACGCCAAATTGCGAGTAGTCAGCACGAAGCCGGGGCGCATGGCAGATAGGACCTTAGCCGCTCGGTCGGGCCGTGCCGCCGGCATCTTCGTCGTCCTCTTCTTCGTTGCGGTCGCCGTTCTGTTCTTTTCGCGGGCCATGTGTTGCGGCCATCGTGACGAAGACGCTTACCTGATGGGCGCGCGCCTGATGTCCCATCATGTCATGTTCAAGGACTACCTTTATCTCCAGCCGCCCTATCACGCAACGCTGCTCAACGCCGTCTACCGTTTGTTCGGCGACGGCCTCGGCGTGTGCGAACGACCTTGCTATTACTTTATGGCGCGACTGTTGAATTGGCTGGTGGCGCTCGGCGTGTTGGCGGTTTTTTATCTGCTCCTGCGCACCATGTTCGAAAGAGGCCTCGCCATCGTCGGCTGCGCGCTTCTCGCGTTCTACGGCGGCTTTGATGCGGCGTCTCGCATTGTTCGAAACGACCTCCTACCGTTGTTTTTTTGTTTGCTGGCCCTGTTCGTCCTCTTTCGTCCCTGCGAAACCGGCGCGTCTCGGAAGCCGCGCAGCTTCGCTGCCGGTTTTTGCGCCGCTTTGGCTGTCGGGACCAAACTGAGCTACATCCACATACCGGCGGCCATAGTCTTGTTCCTTGCGCTTTGGCCGCCCCAGCTGACGCTGGGCAATCGCCTGCGCGAGCAGGTTATCCCGTTTTCGATCGGCGCCGTGATCGGGTTCGCGCCCATTGCGCTGTTCATTGCCGCAGATCCAGCCGCATTCTACTTCGGCGTCGTCGGCTTTCACGCCAATCCGCCGCCCGAGTGGCTTGCTGAAAACCTGCCCGGACATACACCGCTGTACAGCATGTGGCGTGAATTTTTGACTCCGCCAACGACGGTGATCTTTGTTCTGATCTTCCTTTTGA
Organism: Methyloceanibacter sp.; assembly: GCA_035275445.1. Lineage (GTDB taxonomy): Bacteria > Pseudomonadota > Alphaproteobacteria > Rhizobiales > Methyloligellaceae > Methyloceanibacter. Next base: position 14,161 of record DATEMT010000202.1, read on the forward strand.
TCTTGCTGGTCGGCTTCGGCCGTTCGGGCGAGAGGCCGGCTTCCTACTTCTACTACAGCGGCCAGTGGCTGTTCTTTTTCCTGCTCGTTTGTACGATCTTCGTGAGCTTGCTGCCGTCACCGAGCTACAAATGGTATTTCATTCCGATCGTTCCGTTCCTCATCCTTTGTTTTGCATCGCTGTTGTCCTATCCGATGCTGCGGCCGCCGGTACGCTATGTCGCGCTTGCGATAGCTATCCTCGCCTACATCCCCAATTTCATAT
>DATEMT010000203.1:0-3063 GCA_035275445.1 Methyloceanibacter sp.
TGAAGCGGGCTCGCCGGGACCGGGCTCGGCAGTGCCGCCAATGCCTGTGCGGCCGGCTCGGCCTTGGCCTCTCCGCTTGCGGGCTCGGCCGTGTTGGCGGCGCTCGCACGCGTCTCCGCGGGCTCGAGCGCGGCGGCAGCGGCCGGAACCGTCGCGGGCAGGACGGGCGCAGGCGTCGCGATCTCGGAGTTCGGCTGAGCGGTTGCGGTCACGGTCGGGCTCGGCGCGGAAGCGGGCGCAGGCTCGGTGTGCCGCACTTGTGTCGGGGCGGGAGCATCGCTCGTGGCCGCGCGCTCGGCGGCACTCCGGGCAGGTGCCGCCTCGTCCCTCGCGAACGAGGTCTCGGGCGCGCCCTCTTCGTCGAGCGCGTGCGAAGGTGCCTTCGCCGCCGGGTCTTTCGAGCGCTTGTCGTGGGAGGCTTCGGCCGGCCCGTCGGCGCGGGGATCGAAGGCATGCGCGTGCGTGTCCTCGACTGCCGCCGGATCGTTCCGGGGCGGCGCCGGGTTACGGTCGCGGACGGCTTCGGCCTCGACCGAGGGAACGTCGGTCGCGGAATTCGACACGTCGGCTCTCGCGAGCATGCGCGGGCGCTCCTTCTGCGGCGCCACGGGCAGAACCTCGTTCTCCGTTTGATGCTTCGGCGGCTCCTGCTCCTTCACCATCGGCGTCAAGGACGCGGGCGACAGCGGCTGGAACAGGTTGGGATGCTCGATGATTTGCGGCGCCGGACGGTCGCGCGCCACGATCACGTTGTCGCCGACCGTGGTGATCTTGAACAGCTTGGGGGCGAAGGAGAACGGCAGCCGGATGCAGCCATGCGAAGCGGGATAGCCGGGCACGACGCCCGCGTGCAGCGCCGTGCCGGACCAGGTGATGCGGTTCATCCACGGCATCGGCGCGCCGCTATAGAGATTGGAGTGATGCATTCTCTTCTTCTCGAGAATGCTGAAGACGCCGGCCTTGGTCGCGTGGCCGCGCATTCCGGTAGAGACGCTGGAGCTCGTGACCAGCGTCAGCCCGCGATAGATATCGACCTTCTGCTGGCCCAACGAGACGACCAGCGTCATCGGTTCGCCATCGACCGGATCAGGCAGGGTCGCTTCCGCGGGAGCTTGGTTCTTTCGCTTCTGCGCTTCGGCGGGCAATGACATGCCGACCGCAGCGGCCAGCACCGCCACGCCGAGAAAAGCAAAAAATACAGACGAGGTCCCTCCGGCGGTTCGCGCCGCCCGTCCCCTCAGCAATCGGATACGCAAGACACAAGCTCCCAATCGTCGGCCGCACCCATAGGCGAGCCCCCGTGTGATCCCCCGACTCACGCGAATCACACTAAAAGAGGCACCCTTATTTGACCAGCGGAAGCCTTCCAATCACCTAACGCCCCGGCCCTCGCCCCGGTTCTGCCTGAAGTGAAGCTGCGGAAGCAAAAGTCGCGTGGCTTCTTGGACTTACGCCACGCTTTGGGCGATTTTGCGTTCACTCCATGGCCGCGCGCCAAAAAGGCGGAGCACGAATAAACTTCGCTCTGTTTCCTTCGCGCAACACTCCGAACTTGGCGAATTATGGCCGAAAGACCGCATCTGTTCGGCCTCGGCGCCCGGCGATACGCGTCGTCGCCCTTCCTTTGAAAGCGCTTGCTTCGGCGGCGGGCGCTCAATACAGGGAGGGGCCGAGTGGGCTCGCGCAGTTCTTGAGAGGAGTACCCTTCATGCTGGCAATCACAGACGTCCGGCCGGTCCAATTGCTCCGCGGCGCCGGTCTGCTCGTTGCGGGCCTCATGCTCGCCGGTTGCGGCATCAACACCATCCCCACTTTGCAGGAGCAGGCCAAGGCGGCATGGAGCCAGGTGCTGAACCAGTATCAGCGCCGCGCCGACCTCATTCCCAACCTGGTCGAGACCGTGAAGGGCTACGTCGCGCAGGAAAGCAAGGTCCTGACCGACGTGGTCGAGGCGCGCGCCAAGGCGACCCAGGTGCAGGTCCCGGCCGATATCCTCACCAATCCCGAGGCGTTCCAGAAATTTCAGGACGCGCAGAACAACCTCACCGGCGCGCTCGGGCGGCTTCTCGCCATCGTCGAGAACTATCCCGACTTGAAGTCGAACCAGAATTTCCTGGCGCTCCAGTCCCAGCTCGAGGGCACCGAGAACCGGGTTGCCGTGGCGCGGCAGGACTACATTACCGCGGTCAAGAACTACAACACCGAGATCAGGACGATCCCTGGCCGCTGGTGGCGCGCTGTGCTCTATCCCGACGCGGAGCCGATGCAGAACTTTACCGCCACGGAAGGCGCCGAAAAGCCGCCGGAGGTCAAGTTCTAGCGTAAGCGCGAATGGGGGCCTCGATGGCCGGTGTACGGCGTTTCGGCGGTGTGCTGCTGGCCATCGCGCTCGCGCTGGCGTCCGCGCCCGCCGCGGCCGAGCCCGCCTTTCCCGAACTGACCGGCCGCGTCGTCGATGACGCCGACCTCCTCACCTATCCCGACACGGTCGCGATCAGTGCCGACCTCAAGGCGCTCGAGGACAAGAGCAGCGATCAGCTCGTGGTCGTTACGCTGCCGTCGTTGCAGGGCTACCCGATCGAGGAGTTCGGCTACCAGCTCGGGCGCAAATGGGGCATCGGCACCGAGAAGCTCAACAACGGCGTCCTCCTCATCGTCGCGCCCAACGAACGCAAGGTCCGCATCGAGGTCGGCACCGGGCTCGAGGGCACGCTCACCGACGCGCTGTCGCGAATTGTCATCGACAATTCGATCCTGCCGCGCTTCCGCGAAGGCGATTTTTCCGGCGGCATCAAGAACGGCGTGCGCGATATCGCGCTGGTGCTGACCGGCGATGCCGCCGAGGTCGAGGCGCGCGCCAGGGCGCGTCAAGAAGCCGAGAGCCCGCTGTTCTCGTGGCTCATACTGATCTTCTGGCTCGCGATCTTCTTGTGGATCGCCTACAGCATTTGGCGGAGCGCGCGCTACGCGACGCCGTCGGGGCAGAAGGGCAGTTCGGGCCCGATCTTCATTCCGGGGCCGGGCTGGGATGGCGGTGGCGGCTGGAGCGGCGGCGGCGGTGGC
>DATEMT010000204.1:0-2565 GCA_035275445.1 Methyloceanibacter sp.
CGCGGAGGCTGAAGCACGAGCCCGTGGCGCGCATCGTCGGCACCCGCGAATTCTACGGCCGAAGCTTCGTGCTTGGAAAAGACACGCTCGACCCGAGACCCGACACCGAGACGCTGATCGAGGCGGCGCTCGACATTGTCCGCAAAAGAGACTGGCAGGAGAAACCGCTGAAGTTGCTCGATCTCGGCACCCGCTCCGGCTGCATCCTCGTGACCCTTCTCGCCGAGCTTCCGTTTGCGGAGGGGCTCGGCACCGACTTGAGTCCCGGCGCCCTCGCCGTCGCCGCCGACAATGCGCGCACGCACGGGGTCGGGCCCCGCGCCGCCTTCGCCGCCGCCGACTGGCTCGACGCCGTTTCGGGCAAGTTCGACCTGATCCTTTCCAATCCGCCCTACCTCGCCACGAGCGAGATCGCAGGATTGGCCAAGGAGGTCGCGGCGCACGACCCGAATCTTGCGCTCGACGGCGGCCCTGATGGGCTAGAGGCCTACCGGCGCATGGCGGCGCGCGCCCGCGACGCCCTCACCGAAGACGGGCGCCTTCTCGTCGAGATCGGGCCGGGGCAGGGGGAGGACGTGGCGGCGATCTTCGCCCGCGCGGGGCTTGCGCCCGAGGGGGGCGAGGGGCGGCGCGACCTTGCCGGGCGCCCCCGCGTGGTTGTGGCGGGGCTTTGAGCGCGACCTGCCTCGAGCGCGCGGCGGCAAAAAAGGACTTGGAAAAGGCCGGATAATAGGGTTAGGTTCGTGACAGAGAACGACTATGGGGCCATTTCGCGCCAAGCAGGAGGCGCGTGGACCGGTTGCAAAGGCAACACGAGCGTATTTCTTGAACCTCGATAGCAGGACTTAGACCCCTCTCGGGACGTTCAGGGGACGCTCAACCGTCCATCAGGTTTACGTTGGCTGGTGCTGGCGAACAGACGCTCGGCGCCGGAGTGACGACCGAAGAGCAAAGCAACGGTAGCAGCTCATAACGACGGCGCCGCCCGTCCCAGGTCTTTGGCGCAGAGCGCCTCGAGGCTTGGGCAGGTTCGCCGAACACGAGCAGGGAGGATGCGGGGCAAGCCCGCCTAGCAGGTGATCGAAGGCACATGAGGCAAGGACAGCAGAACAGGAGGGGCCGTGGCCGCGGCCGCAAGCCCCAAAATCCACTGGCGCGGAACTACGAATCGAACGGGCCCGACGTGAAGATCAGGGGCACGGCGGCGCATATCGCCGAGAAATACATGTCGCTCGCCCGCGACGCGCTCGCCTCCGGCGACATGGTCTCGGCGGAGAGTTATCTCCAGCACGCCGAGCACTACAATCGCATCATCATGGCGGCCCAATCGCAGATGGGCCCGCAGCATGGCGGCCATCAGGGCGAGGGGCCTAACGGCGGCTATCGCCAGTCGCGCTGGAACTCCGAAGGCGGAGACGAAGGCGACGACGAGGGCGCCGAGGGCGGCGGCCCTGACATGCGCGGCGGGGACTTCCGCCAAGGCGGCGATTTCCGCCAGGGCGGCGACTTCCGCCAGGGCGGCGGGGGCCGTGAGGGCGGCGGCCGTGAGGGCGGCGGCCGCGACGAGCGCCGTCATGGCGGCAACGGCCGGGAAGGGGCCCGCGAACAGAACGGCGCCGACCAGCCCGAGCCGCAAGCGGGCGACGACACCTCCTCCGACCAGCCGAGCTAGGGGCTTTTCGTTTCTTAGCGCCGCATCGACGCCCTCTTGCCGAGGGGCGTTGCGCGTGCGTCTCCAATTGTTGTCTTGGGGGACGCTTGAGCGCACGCCTCCGGACGACGTTTTCCCTTGAGACGATAGCGAGACCCGTCGCCGGGTTTGGCCTCTTTTTGCGGGCTCGGCGGGGCGCTATATCTCCGTTAAGGTGCTTTGCGCTACAGCCCTTCCCGCCACGCCCTAAGACCCCCCGCGCTTGACCCCAGGGACGCGCCATGGATTTCGAGAAGCTCTCAGACCGCCTCAAAGGATTTCTCCAGTCGGCGCAAACCCTTGCCGTCCGCGAAGGCAACCCGCAGATCACGCCCGAGCATCTCCTGAAAGTGCTGCTCGACGACAATGAGGGGCTCGCGGCGGGGCTGATCGGCCGCGCCGGCGGCAACGCCAAGCAGGCGTTAGAGCGGACCGAAGCCGCACTTGCCAAGCTCCCCAAAGTGTCGGGCTCGGGCGCGGCCCAGCCACATATGGCGGCAGCGCTCGCCCGCGTGCTTGACCAGGCCGAGCAGATGGCGGGGAAGGTCGGCGACAGCTTCGTCACGGTCGAGCGCGTGCTCCAGGCGCTGGCGATGAGCAAGGAGGCCGACGCCTCGCGCATCCTCACCGATTCAGGCCTCACGCCGCAAAATCTGAACAACGCCATCAACGATCTGCGCAAAGGCCGCACCGCCGATAGTGCCGGCGCCGAGCAGGCCTACGATGCACTGAAGCGCTACACCCGCGACTTCACCGAGGCGGCGGCCAAAGGCCAGCTCGATCCGGTCATCGGCCGCGACGAGGAGATCAGGCGCACGATTCAAGTGCTGTCGCGCCGCACCAAGAACAATCCCGTGCTGATCGGCGAGCCCGGC